>CADEEX010000589.1 GCA_902826465.1 uncultured Acidobacteriota bacterium | reverse complement strand
CAGGAGGAGGATCCGCTGTTTTGCGCCTACGACCTTCTTCCGCTGACGATGGACACGGTGACATTCCAGAACCCACACCACCTGGCGGTGGCGGCGGCGGGGAACGACCAGACTCACTCGGTGGTCCCTGGATCCAAGCATGACCATGGGTTCCTGGGTCCACGCGTTGACACGCATCGGAACGATTCGCGAAAGAACGGCTTCGACACGGTGAACAGCTGGTGCGTGGCCAAGAACGCGTTGTGTGTGGGTGCCATCCAGGATCGTCTGGTGGCCGGCGCCGGAATCGTCCTCAACGCAGCCAGCAGCTGGGGGCCCACCGACGATGGCCGCCTGAAGCCGGAGGTCGTAGCCAACGGTCAGACCGTGATCTCGACCATCGGCCAGTCGGCAACGACTGAGTCGTTCGACAGCCAGAGCGGCACCTCCAGTGCGACGGCCGTGACCAGCGGCATCGCGGCGCTCGTCGTGCAGCAGATGATCGCGCTGAAGATCGCCCCGTCTGGTGCGCTGTTGAAAGCGGTGCTCGTGCATACCGCCACCGATAGGTTACCTGCGGGACCGGATGCTGCGTACGGATTTGGCTCGGTTGACGCTGAGGCCGCGGTCGACGTGCTGTCGTCAGGCGTGATCCGCACTGAGCAGGTGCGCCAGGGGCAGCCCGTTGAGATGCGCTTCAACAGCAACGGGGCGAGGGCGCCGCGCGTGACGGTCGCCTGGACGGATGCACCGGGGACTCCGCGGTGGGATCCCGTGGTGAAGAACCAGATCGCGCTGGACGACCCGACGCCGATGCTGGTCAACGATATCGATATTGAACTGTTTGCCGGTCAATCGTTGAAGCCGGAACGCCCTTGGGTACTCGACCCGAAGGACCCGATGCGCGCCGTGCAGGCACGGAACGCGGTCGACAACCTCGAGGTCATCGACGCACCTGCGGCTTCGGGGGAATGGCGGCTGCGTATCACGGCTGCAAGGCTTGGCGCTGGACAGGTGCAGCCTGTAGCCGTGGTCGTGAGTGGACTCGGCGGCTGCACGAATTGCGCGCCCTGAACATCGACCGATAACGAAAGGCATTCCGATGCGCTCTGTGCTCCGCTTCGTCGTGAGTCTGGTGGCCACACTGCTGTGCATCCCAGTCGCCTGGGCCGACGTCGACGTTGTGACCCTTGACGGGTCGGGGCGAACCATCGCCGCGCCGACGTCGTGGGACGAGAGCCGCGACATCGAGATTCGGATCAATTCGGTCGTCGATTGCCAGGCACTCAGACTGACCTACGCCTGGTTCGACGATGTGAAGGAGCCCGAACCGCTGGCGCCACTCGCGACGGCGATGTCGCCGACCAGCGGATGCGGCAATCCCTTGGTACAGCCGGCATTCAGGATCGCCAGAAAGGGTGCGAAGGGGCGCATGCTCATGTACACCCTCTGGCGACTGGTCGATGCCGATGCGAACCTGGGCCAGGCAGGAGTCGACCTGAACACCGCACTGGCAGCCTTGAATCAGACGACCAGTCCCTGGCTCGTGACCAACGCCACACTTGATGACCTCTTGAAACAAGCGGTGCAGCTGGACGCCGCCACCATCGCCAGGCTCGACGCCGAGATCGCACTCCACGAACGCGACCTGACAGCGCTCGACGGAGATGCCAAGCTCTTTGCTGGAACATCTGATCCTGCGGGCATTCAGCGGCTTGGCGCGATTCTTGTCGAGATTCGCACCTTGCGGACCACCCTCAACGGAAAGCAAGGAGAGCGGACAACGTCGACGAAACATCGTCAGGAGCTGGAAGCGATCCGGCCCAAGGTCAGCGCGCACCAGACCGCTGTTGGCCACCTGCAGGGGAGCTGTCCGCGCGCCGAGATCCGCAAGGTCGGTGGCCTTCTTCCCTTCGAGCGATCCAGAACCGTCTACTACAATTTTTCCGCCATTGAAGCGCCGCCCGGCTATGCGCTCTTCCTGATGTCCGGCTATCCGCGGGTGACTGAGGACGATCGTCTGTTCGCGCTGATCGCGAACCGTCGGTTACGGGATCACAAATATTCGTTCCTGCTGTCGGCGACGCGGCAGATCACTGCGCCGCCGTTACTCGCGCCAGTACGGCCGTCGTTTGACGTGACGAAACTCGCGGTCCCTGGCGTCAACACGCTCATGCTTGGCGTCGACGATGCGATCGTCAAGTCACCGTGCGGTCCGCGAGTGCCGATCGTCGCTGCTTCCGCTGAAACGGCGTTTCGCGATTCGATCCTGCCATTCCAGGATCGCTTCCAGGGAAATGATCAGCTCACAGTTTCTATCTCCACCTACCTGGCGAACCTCACCACTGACAAGACGACGACGAAAGTCGACAAAGGCGTCACGACTGTCACAAAAGAGAGC
>CADEEX010000588.1 GCA_902826465.1 uncultured Acidobacteriota bacterium | reverse complement strand
CGTGATCATGGCGATGATCGAGAGCGACAAGCGCTTTCTCGAATCGGCGAAAATCGAGCGGCCCGTCATCGTGGTGCTGACGAACGACTCTGATGCCGTGGCCGACGGCGCTGTCGAGCGCTACAACGAGTGGATGCCCGGCTTCATCCGCCGTGGCGGCCGTGCCTACGGCGTCGTGATCCGCAGCCGCAATATGGGGCTGCCGTCGCAGATCGTCGAGAACATTGCCAGGAACAGTGGCGGACATTCCGAGACCATTGCCACGGCCACTGGCATCGCCGATCAGATGAAGAAGGTGGTTGAGCAGCTGACGGGCGCGAAATAGCGCTCTACAGAAACACGTCGCACTCGTTGCGAACCGCCTGAACGAACGCCTCCCGACACGTTCGCGGAAAGAAGTGATTCCCCGGGAACATACGGACGGTGAATTCCGCCGACGTCTGACCGCGCCACTCTTCGAGCTGACTCCGAGTCACGCTTGGATCGTCCATTCCCCCCAACACCGCCATCGGACAGTCGAGCGGTGGCTCCGGCGCATACACGTAGTGCTCGACCATCGTCAGGTCCGCGCGCAGGACCGGCAGGTACACGGCCATCATGTCGCGGTCGGCGAGGATGGCGTCCGGGACCGCGCGATAGCGCGCCTGCAAGGCGGCGAGAAACTCCGGCTCCGGTAAACCGCCGATCGGCGGCATCGCCGTCGCCTCCTGCGGCGCGATCCGCGCCGAAGCCAGCACCTTCGCACACGCAGGCCCCCCTCGCCGGCGCAGTTCGCGAGCGAGCTCAAAGGCGATGAGCGCTCCCATGCTGTGACCGAAGAAGACAAAAGGCCGCTGCAACAGAGGGTCGATCGCATCGGCGAGATGCGTGATGAGCGGCGGTAGCCGGTGCAGTGGCGGCTCCGTCCGTCGGTTTTCGCGGCCAGGCAATTGAAGCGGACAGATTTGTATGGATGGCGGCAATCCCCTCAACCAGGCATGCAGCATTGCAGCGCCGCCGCCTGCACTCGGAAGACAGAACAGGCGCAACCGGGCGTCGGAGTTGGCCGGGAATGCAAGGAACCGCGACAGGAATCCGGACGGGTGCATGACGCTGGTTGCGGGACAGGCCGGCATGTGTGCGGCGGTGCTCGCTCGCACGTTAACACGCGTATACTAGCCGGCATCTCCGAACCGGCCAACCACGCTAACCGCTCCGACATCCGGGTACGCAGAACCTATGGCCAACGGCCGACCGCCACATGCTCCCGATCCGATCGCCATCGTTGGCGTAGGGTGCAAGCTGCCTGGAAACATTTCCAGTCTCGAGAGCCTGTTTGCGACACTGCGCGACGGCCGTGATTGTGTCACTGAGGTACCGCCCGATCGGTGGAACGTCGATGAGCTCTACGACGCGGATCCCCTGATTGCCGGCAAGACCTACGTCCGCCACGGCGGATTCGTGAGCGACATCGATCAGTTTGATGCCGGCTTCTTCGGGATTCCCGACGCCGAAGCGGCGCGCATGGATCCGCAACAGCGAATGGCGCTGCAAACGGTCTGGCACGCCCTCGAGAACGCCGGGCAATCGGCCGAGGAACTGGCCGGAAGCGACACCGGGGTCTTCCTGGCCATGATGAATACCAACGGCTACGCGCAGCTGAAGGTCAAGTTCGAAGGCCTCCGGGGCGTCAACGGATACGACGCGATCGGCGACGCCATGAGCATCACCGCCGGGCGCATTTCGCATTTCCTCGGGCTGGAAGGTCCGTGTGTGGCCGTCGATACCGCCTGTTCCGGATCGATGGTGGCCATTCATCTGGCCAGGCAGGCCATTCTGGCCGGCGATTGTGACACGGCGATCGTGCTCGGCGTCAGCGCGATTCTGCACCCTGGCATCCACATCGCGTTTTCCAAAGTGGGCTTGTTGTCCCGAGCGGGACGATGTGCGGCGTTCGATGACAGCGCCGATGGCTACGTGCGTGGAGAGGGCTGCATGGCGGTCATCCTGCGCCGGCAGAGTGTGGCCATCGCCCGCGGCGACCATATTCTGGCCAGCATCGTCGGCACAGGCGTCAATCAGGACGGACACACACCCGCGCTGACGGCCCCGAACGGCCAGGCCCAGGAAGATGTCATGCGCCTGACGTTGTCGCGCGCCAGTATCGTGCCGCACGACATCCGTTACGTGGAGGCGCACGGCACGGGAACGCCGGTCGGTGATCCGATCGAGATGACGGCGCTCGCCAACGTCTATGGCCGCGGCCGCTCCGAGGGCGATCCGCTGTTTGTCGGATCGGCCAAGAGCAACTTCGGTCATATCGAATCGGGTGCGGGGATCCTCGGCGTGGTCAAGGCGGCCCTGTCGCTTGATCAGCAGGTGATCTTTCCGAGTCTGCATTTCAAGCG
>CADEEX010000587.1 GCA_902826465.1 uncultured Acidobacteriota bacterium | reverse complement strand
GCGACCTCATCTTCCACCGTCTTGGATTGGTCGTCATCGACGAGCAGCACCGTTTCGGCGTCCTCCAGCGCGCGACCCTGCGCGATAAGGGGCTGCACCCGGATGTCCTGGTGATGACCGCCACGCCGATCCCGCGCACGTTGGCGCTCACCATCTACGGCGATCTCGACACGTCGGTCATGCGCGATCGTCCGCCCGGCCGTCAGCCGATCCGGACCATTGCCAAGCCCGAGTCGCGTCGGGATGAAATTCATCAACTGG
This sequence comes from uncultured Acidobacteriota bacterium, assembly GCA_902826465.1. GTDB lineage: Bacteria > Acidobacteriota > Vicinamibacteria > Vicinamibacterales > CAVVIG01 > CADEEX01. The sequence continues at coordinate 2,127 of CADEEX010000587.1, read as the reverse complement.
TGCGCGACGAGATTGACCGCGGGCGACAGGCGTATGTGATCTACCCGCTGGTCGAGGAATCGGTGAAGGTTGACGTGCGCGCCGCGACGGAGATGCACGATCAGCTGGCGCACGAGGTCTTCCCGCACTATCGCACCGGTCTCCTGCATGGGCGAATGAAGCCCGAAGGCAAAGATCAGGTGATGAAGGCCTTTGCCGCCGGCGAGATCCAGATTCTGGTGGCGACAACGGTGGTGGAAGTCGGCATCGACGTGCCGAACGCCACGATGATGCTGATCGAGCACGCCGAACGTTTCGGGTTGTCCCAGTTGCATCAACTGCGCGGCCGCGTCGGACGCGGGGCGCACCAGTCGGTGTGTTGCCTGATCTACCAGTCGCCGCTGTCCGACGAAGCGCGGGAGCGATTGAAAGCGATGACCGAGACGACCGACGGCTTCGAGATCGCGGAGCGCGACTTGAAGCTGCGTGGCCCGGGCGATTTTTTCGGCACCCGGCAGGCCGGCATGCCGACGTTCAGGCTGATCGACCTGGCCCGCGACCACGACCTGCTCGACACCGCGAAAAATGAGGCGGCCGACTGGCTGACCACGACGCGGCCGACCCGGCAGGCGATCGCGGAGCTCGTTGATTCGTGGTCGGCGCGGTTCCGCCTGATCGAGGTTGGATGAGGGTCATCGCCGGACAGTTCAAGGGACGGACGCTGGCCTCACCAACCTGGGAGGGGCTCAGGCCGACCTCCGACCGCCTTCGCGAAACGCTGTTCAACGTGCTCGCCCCACGGATTGTCGGGGCCCGTGTGCTGGATGTCTACGCCGGCACGGGCGCCGTGGGCATCGAGGCGCTCAGCCGCGGAGCGGCGTGGGTCTCGTTCATCGAGTCGGACCGGCGGGCTCAGCACCTCATCGAGCAAAACCTCACCCGCTGTGGGGTTGAAGACCGCTATGCTATTATCCGCGCGGCTGCCGATCGGGCGCTGAAGTCGCTGGCCGACCTGACCGGCGACCGATTCGACCTGGTACTGCTCGACCCGCCGTATGATCGGCCGTCGAGCGACGCGCTGGCCGGCGTCGAACGGGTCGTGGCTCCTGGCGGCCTGGTCATCATTGAACACGCGCGTAAGCGACGCGCGCCGGAACGCGCCGGCGTCCTTGAGCGCACGCGCGAGCTGTCGTCAGGCGACAGCGCCCTAACCTTCTATACATGCCAACTCTAGCGGTCTACCCGGGTTCTTTCGACCCGATCACGAACGGCCACGTGGACATCATCACGCGCGGCGCCCGGCTCTTCGATCGCATCATCGTTGCTATTGCCTCGAACGCCGAGAAATCGCCCCTCTTCACGATGGAGGAGCGGATCGAGATCGCGAGGGCCGTGTTTCACGATGCGCCGAACGTCGAGGTTGAGGCCTTTGATGGCCTGCTTGTCGACTACGTGCAGCGCCGACACGCGCAGGTGATCGTGCGGGGGCTGCGGGCGGTTTCCGACTTCGAATACGAGTTTCAGATGGCGCTGATGAACCGCCGGCTGAACGGCAGCGTCGAGACCATCTTCATGATGCCCGCCGAGCAGTACTCGTACATCAGCTCGCGCCTCATCAAGGAAGTCTTCAGTCTGGGCGGCCGCGTCCACGGCCTGGTGCCCGACATGGTCGAAGAGCGCTTGCGCCAGAAAGTGAGCGGGCGGAAGTAGATGCGCCTTGCCGGTCGCACCGAGCGCATCGCGATGTCACCGACGATGAAGGTGACGGCGGCGGTCGATCGTCTCAAGCGATCGGGTGTCGAGGTGCTTGACTTCGGTGCGGGCGAACCCGACTTTTCGACGCCCGACGCCGTGAACGCGGCGGGGAAGCGCGCCATCGACGCCCACTTCTCGAAGTACACGCCGGTCGGCGGCATTGCCGAACTCAAACAGGCGATCTGCAGCCGCTACAATGCCGACTACGGCGTCGACTACAGTGAATCGGAAGTGATCGCGAGTGCGGGCGGCAAACAGGCGCTCTTCAACACCGCGCTGGCGCTGTTTGGTCCCGGCGACGAAGTGATCACTCACGCCCCATACTGGCCGACGCTCACCGAGCAGGTGAAGCTGGCGGAAGCCACGCCGATCATCGTTGCGACGTCGCCAGAC
>CADEEX010000586.1 GCA_902826465.1 uncultured Acidobacteriota bacterium | reverse complement strand
AACTGGCCGCTCGACAGCGTGGCCGCCTGCGGACGGCCGAGCGCGTTCAACTGGCTCGCCGAGAACCCCTGAATCTGATCGGTGGTCAGCGCGGCGACGCTGCCGGTCGTCAGCGCCTGCATCTGCCGGCCGGTGAGCCCGGCAATGGCGTCTGTCGCGATCGACGCGACCTGCGCGGTCGTCAGCGCTCCAATCTGCCTGATGGTGAGCGTGCGGATCTGCTCCGACGACATGCCCGAAATGTCAGTGGTCGGGACCACGAACGGCGGATTCTCGTACAGCCCGATCGGCCCGATCGGACTCATCGTGCGGCTCCCTGCAGGGAAGCGGCGTGTGCAGAAACGGGCAGCGCGAGAGTCATCATGGTTACCACTGGCACATCAGCTCGTTCGGTAATCGGCCGGTCGGCGCGAACCCGGAGTCGGGCGCCGGTGTCGATGCACGTCCCTTCACGCCGCGGCAAGAAATCTCCTACACTCGATGGCGAATGCCTATCCCCTGTCATCTGTGCGGCGTGTGCGACACCGAGGAGATCCGATCGCGTGATCGTCACGGTGACCCGTTGCGCTCGGTGATCTGTCGGCGCTGCGGCCTGGTGTGGACCGACCCACGCCCCTCACCAGACGAGGTCAGGCAGTTCTACGAGCGGCAATACCGCGTCGAATACAAGGGCGCCAGCGATCCGCGGCCGCGGCAGCGCTACAGGAATGCCAACGTCGCCATCACACGGGTGCGCGCGCTGCGCGAGTTCCTCGAGCGCGACGCCCGCATGCTCGATGTCGGCGCCGGCAGCGGCGAAATGGTCTACATGCTCCGCGCCATCGGCTGCAATGCCTCCGGCATCGAACCGAATGAGGCGTATGCCCGCTACGCGGCCGAATCGTTGAAGCTCCCCGTGACCACCGGCTTCTATCAGGACGCCACCATCGCCTCCGGCACACTCGACGTCGTCACCATGTACCACACCGTTGAACATCTCGAACAACCGCGGGATGCGATGGAAACGGCGCACCGATGGCTCAGGCCAGGAGGACGACTGGTGGTCGAAGTGCCGAATGTCGAGGCCGTCTGTCAGCGGCCCGACCAGCAGTTTCACCGCGGACACCTGCACCACTTCAACCTGACCACGCTGGCCGCAGCGGCGAATCGCGCCGGTTTCAACGTGACCGTTCGATGGACGTCGCCCGACGGCGGCAACATTGCCATCGTCGCCACGAAGAGCGAAGCGCCAGTGAGCACGCCGAGCGACCTGTCCAGCAACTACGTGCGCGTGGCCCACGTGCTCCGTTCGCACACACCGTGGCGGCATCTGCTCAGCCGTCATCCGTGGGTGCGGCCGTTGCGCAAACTCAGCGCCCGCGCCGACGAGTATGCGCACACGTTCGGCACCCGCTCGGCCGAGGCGCTGCTCGACGAGGTACTCGGTCGTTCCGGCGTGACCGCGCTGCCGCCACGCCAGGCGCAACCCTCTGCCAGCGTGTCCTCATGACCGCACAGCCGATCGTCGTCTTTACTGATGGTGCCGCCAAAGGGAACCCCGGGCCCGGCGGGTGGGGCGTCGTCATCGTGACGCCTGAGGGACAGGTCGTCGAACTGGGCGGTGGTGCGGCGCCGACCACGAACAACAAGATGGAGCTGACGGGAGCCATTCGGGCCCTGGTCGAGGTCCGCACCCTCACGGGTCCACTCGCCATTCACACCGACTCGACTTACGTCATCACCGGTATCCGCGAGTGGATCTTCGGATGGCTGCGCCGCGGCTGGAAGACGGCCACGGGCACCGATGTGATGAACCGTGACCTCTGGGAGCACTTGTGGGAGCTCGTCACCGAGCGCGGCAAGGGCACCATCCAGTGGCACTACGTCCGTGGCCATATCGGGATCCCCGGCAACGAACGGGTCGACGAGATTGCCGACGCCTTTGCCGTCGGTCGCGATCCCGAGTTGTATCGTGGTCCGCTCAGTGTCTATTCGCGCCCTGCGATCCTCGACGTGCCGTCGGACACCAGCCTGCCGAAGAAGTCGACGGGATCGGGCGCTGGCAAGTCGAGCGCGAAGGCGTACGCCTACCTGAGCGTGGTCGACGGTACGCCGATGCGCCACGGCACGTGGGCCGAATGCGAACAGCGCGTGAAGGGTCGCGCCGGCGCACGTTTCAAGAAGGCCACGAGCGCGGCGAACGAGCTCGAGATCTGGCGCGAGTGGCGCGTCGCCCCGCCGCGCTCGTAGCGCGCCTGTTCAGGGCGCGAACGGCGCGACGAACGCCTGCGCTACAGTGTCGGTGAGTGAGTCGTGAACAACGAACGACGATCGCAGGTGCGGTCACCAGCGCCACGGTCGCCATGGTGTCGTTCCAGCGGTTCAGGTAGCCGAAGAGCGCGATCGTCGCG
>CADEEX010000585.1 GCA_902826465.1 uncultured Acidobacteriota bacterium | reverse complement strand
AGGTTCGAGGTACGAATCCGGAGGCCGGATTCTAGATTCTTGATTCCGGACTCAAGAGAAGTAAGAAACGGCGCCGAGTGCGAGAAGCACCGGCGCCGTTTTCTTTTCCCCAAGCCCCAAGCCCCAAGCCCTAAGCCCTAAGCCCTAAGCCCTGAGCCCTGAGTCCGTCACTCAAACCGAAACAGCGGGCGACCGTAGACCAACCCCGGCCAGGGTATCGACGCCAGGAGGGCCAGCAGCGCGATCGAAAAGCAGATCAGTCGTCGCCTTCTCGCCGTCGCCGGGTTCTTGCTGTTGGCGGACATGATGCGTCCCATGCGGACCATGCCCATCACCACCAGCATGCCGACCGCGTGTTCGACGAGCCAGAACCGGAGTTGCGGCGTCTTCATCGCCTGGGCGACGTTGTTCATCGCATCGACCGTGAAGGGACTCAACCCGAAGTAGAGAATCAAGCCAATGAGCACCTGGATGTCGATCGCGAGCATATAGAGGCGATCCCAGGCTTTACCGAGCAGCGCGCCATTGGCAGGAGACGGACGCGCGGCGTTGATGACGGCAGCAACGGCCAGAAAGACCACGGCCCATCGCATCCATGAGTGAAGGATCAAGACGGAGCTATACATGCCCCGCCATTGTCTATCAGTTCTGGAAAGATGCGACGACGGCGGCGCCTACTTGCCAAACAGTCCGCCGATACCTCGCTTGATCAATGCCGGCGCCGCTTCCTTCGCGGTGTTGCGCAGCGCGCGCTTGGCAATGTCACCGGCGTCGACTTTTACCACGGGCGATGCCAGGCTGCCTGTGATCGTGGCCGGCAGCACGACTCGGCCCTTGTCCTGCGACAGCTTGAGCATCGTCTGATTGATCTGCGTGGACAGATCTTCCGAGAGTTGCAGTCGCCCCTTCAGGTTCATGGCGCTGCCATCGAGTTGTGCCACGCCGCTGGCGTGCAGCGATAGATCCGCGGCATCGAATCGCATGTCCTCTGTGGTGGCGGTGCCGTTGGCCAGCATCACCGTTGCGGCAATCCGCGTGAACGGTTCGTCGGTGTTCGAGGCGCTGGCCGATGCCTGTTTGAGGCCGTTCAGACTGAGTTGCGTGGCGGCGCCGACACTGCGGACGATGCCGAGGTTCTTGACGATGCCGTTGACGACTTCGAGCCGGACCTGACCGGCAACGGTCTTCATCGCGGTGCTGAGGTCTGCCCCGGTGCCGGCGATGTCGACCGAGGCGTTGGCGGTGCCCGTCACAGTGTTGGGCGAACCCGCGTAGGCCGTGGCGGCGGCGACGTTGATGCCGGAGACGTTCGCTTTCCAGCGGAACGTCGGCAGCGCGGTGCCGAGCGTTGCGGTCAGACCGCCGTCGTACTTGCCGCCGAACAGGTTGAACGTCAGTGGCTCGACGGAAACGGAGGTGTCGGTGGCCAACGCCTTGCCAGACATCTGTTCGATGGTCAGCCCGCCGAGGGTCGCACGTTCGGCCTCAATCGAGACGGCCAGATGCAGCGAACTTGCGGCGGTCGTGGCGGCAGGCGACGAGGCCGGTGCCCCGGCGGGAGCGGTCGCTGGTGCGCCGACGCCAGCCGCGAGCCCACCTGAGAAATCGTTGAAGAACGCAATCAGGCGATCGACATTCAGTGCGCCGGCTTTCAGCGTGATGTCCCCGGCCGGTCCGGCGAGGTCGGTGATCGTACCGGTGGCGGTGAGCGACATGTCCTCAGCGGCCAGCCCGATGTGCTTGACGATGACGCCCTGCCCTTGCGGAACGACTTCAATGTTTCCCTTCAGCGTTCGGCCGCCGCTCACGATTTCGAGATTGCTGAGGATGACGGAGTCGATGGAGACGATTTCCACCGGCGACGACGCCGGTTCGCTGGTCTCGGCGGGCGCGTCGGACCCGAGGGTCAGTGGGGGCAACGGCAACTGCGCGCGCGCGCCGTCCAGCTTCATCGTCGCGTGTTCGATGCGCCGTGACAGCAGCGCCCTGAAATCGGTGCCAAGATCGAGCGTCTTGACGGCCAGTTCAGATTTCGCGCCAATCGTGACGTCTTTGAGGACGACGGTGATGCGCGGGTAGATGGACGCGCTCAGATCGCCAATGGCCACGGGTTGACCGATGGCCGCTGAAATCTGCTGCGCCAGCGCCACCTGCACCGCGTCGCTGGCCAGCACGGAGCGGACCCAGAGGAACAAGCCGAGGACGGCGACGACGAACAGACCGAGCACGCCGAGCAGAACTTTTTTCCACATAGGAGGCTCTCCGGGCCAAGATTGTCTCATGTCATTCGCAGTTCGCTTGCTGGTGAACGCCGCGGCGCTGTGGGTGGCCACGCAGGTGGGCCCCGGCGTCACCTACGAGGGCGGTGTGCTGCCGTTCCTGTTCGTGGCC
>CADEEX010000584.1 GCA_902826465.1 uncultured Acidobacteriota bacterium | reverse complement strand
ATCGGCCCCGGGCGCTTCGTACGTGAATCCGATCTTCTCGTAGCCGACGCCGGCGCGACCTGGCAGCTTGTCGGCGAAGACCACGGGGAGGACCTTGAAGATCCAGTAGGGCACGCCGACGGTTCCTTCAGTGCCGATCGACCCGTACTTGAACTCGTGAACGATGTCGCCCTGGGCGCGGGCCACTGACAGCGACGCCCCCGCGAGCGCACCCAGGCACGCCACCACACCCACCACCACCGCCCGTCCGACTCCTGCCGTCCATGGCATGCCGATTCCTCCCGACGCTGTGCATGACAACGCGCACTGAACGCTACAACATCGGCGACGCATCAGCGAGAACAACGAGAGGACGAAGGGAGTCGAACAGCACGGAGGACCGGCTCAGCTGTGTCGCCGTCGCATGCCAGCTCATGCTATCCTGCCTCTTTTTGCTGCATCGAGTTCGGTGGTTCCTTTCATTTCCGTCATCGTTCCCATCCTCAACGAAGAAGCCTGTATTGAGCGTCTGGCGCGCTCGATCCTCGATCAGGACTATCCCGCCGAGCACTACGAAATCCTGATGGCCGACGGTGGCTCCACCGATCGCACGCTGGAAATCCTGGCGCGAATCGACCCCGCGCGTCGCATTCGCGTGCTGCGTAACCCGGGGCGCACCGCGCCTTGCGGCCTCAACGTCCTCATCGACCAGGCGCGCGGCGACATCGTGACCCGCATCGATGGCCATTCCTTTATCGCGTCCGACTACCTGCGGCAGATTGCCGATCTGATGTCGTCGACCGGCGCCTCGGTCGTCGGCGGTCCGGTGTTGATGCACGCGGATACCGCGTTCCAGACGGCGCTGGTCGAGGCGCTCTATTCAGCCGTTGCCGTCGGCAGCGTGCCCTATCGCACGTTGAAGGCGCGAGCGCACGTGGCGTCGCTGCAGACCGGATCGTTCCGCCGCGAGGTCCTCAGCCGCGTCGGCCGCTTCGACGAATCACTCGCCGTGGTCGAAGACCTCGATCTGAACACGCGGATCCGGAAGGCTGGCTACGAGCTGCTGCTCGATCCTGCCATCCGCTTCTGGTACGTGCCGCGTGGCAACCTGCGCCAGCTCTGGCGCCAGATTCACACGGTGGGCCGCGTCAAGCTGCGAGTGCTTCGCAAGCATCCGGAGATCTTCAAGTTGAAGTACGTGCTACCCACCACACTGGTGCTGGCACTCGCGGCGGCGCTCGTCGCCAGTGTCGTTGGCTGGCGTCTCCGTCTGCCGTGGGTGCAAGGGACCGGCCTCGCGTTCATCGCCAGCTACGCTGCGGTCATCGCCGGATTTGCCCTCTCGCGCGTCCCAGTCCTCGGGTTGAACGCGGTCCGCCTCATGGCCATCGTCCCGACGCTGCACATCGGCTATGGCACCGGGTTCATTCGCGGAATGATCGATGCGGCCAGGCTGGCGCGCAGCCGGGCGCACGCCTAGCATGGGACACATGCTGACGCGCGGCTTGCTCCTGATAAGCATCCTGGCAGGTGTGTCCGCCTGTGCCCGATTTGACCCCAAGATCTTTGCGCCGCTCGATCAGACGGGCCATGCCATCGTGACCGCGCTCACGGATCAGCCGTCACTGCCCCGCTTCCGTCCGCTACGACAATCGTTCAGCAGTGCGCTGGCGGACGTGCGGCCCAAGGCGCAGTCGGCACGCGAACGCGCGGTGCTGGGCAACTACGAGGTCGTTGACGCTCGCCTCAGCGAAATGCTGACGGTATGGGACGGACTCGAATCGCGCGATGAGGCGATGTTGCCCGTCAGTTCCCCACTCGCCGGCGCATTGAAGCAACGCTACGACCTGCCGGTGAACACCAACGAGCCGGCCAGCATTTACGCGAATGAGGTACTGGTCGCGCTGCGCGACGACATCAAGGCTCGACTCGACGACGCAGGCGCTGCGCTGCGCCAACAGCGATAGCGCCACGGCCGTTGGCCAGACCTAGAGCGCTGTCCGGCGGCCGCTAATCAGCTGGACCAGAAACAGCACCAGCGCGACGACCAGCAACACGTGGATGAAGGCGCCGATGGTGTAGCCACTGACCATCCCGAGCAGCCACAGAATCAACAGCACGACAGCAACGGTATAAAGCACAGCAGCCTCCCCGAAACTCGCGTCTGCACACTGCGAACGCGACGTCCCCACGGGAGCAAGTTTCGCGCCGCTCCACGGTCCCACAGCGCGACCGCGCTTCTGCACATCGTCGCGGCTTGATTCACTACACAACGACGACGCCGTGTAGTGCTTGAGTCCGCGCCGACGGCTCATGCTCGGCGCCGGCTCTGGCACCGGCGTTGCTGTTGTCCAGCTCACATTGAAAACAAGGAGTGCAATGGCCACCAAACCAACGACGCGAGAGACGCTGA
>CADEEX010000583.1 GCA_902826465.1 uncultured Acidobacteriota bacterium | reverse complement strand
CGCCCTGGTCGGCTATCTGGCGCGCGGCGATCGACAGTTGACGACCTGGCTCCCGCACGACGATCCGCAGCGCAGTCGCGTGGCACGGCTCCTCGGCCGCGCCTTGCTCCACAGAGCCAGACGCGGGGGCGACGCCGCCCGCGGCATGCTCATTGAAGACATCGACGGCGCTCCAGCATCCGCGCATCCTGCGCTTCGTCTCTTTGTCGAAGCCGGATTCCTGGCTGGCGCCATGGGTCTCCAGGCGGGAACTGCGGAACCCAGGAACCGTGGAACCATGGAACCATGGAACCGTGGAACCATGGAACCGTGGAACCGTGGAACGTGAATGCCTGAAGGCGACACGATCTATCGCGCGGCGCAGACGCTTCAGCGAGCGCTCGCCGGAAGCACCGTCACCGGATTTCGTTCGGTCTATCCGGCGCTGACCAGAATCGATCATGATCGGCCGCTGGTCGGCCGCACCATCGAGTCGGTCCGGTCGGTCGGCAAGCACCTGCTGATGGCGTTCTCAGGCGACCTGACGCTGCACACTCACATGCGCATGCATGGGAGCTGGCACATCTACCGGCCGCTCGAGGGCTGGCACCGCCCGGCGCGCGACATGCGCCTTGTCATCGACACGGCGCGCTATGTGGCGGTGGCGTTCAACGTGCCGGTGGCGGAGTTGCTGACCGGCGACGACCTGGCTCGCCATGAAGCGCTGCAGGCGCTCGGTCCCGACCTCACGGATTCGACGTTCGATGGCCTGGAGGTGATCCGGCGCGCGCGGACACGTGGCACCGAGCAGATTCAGGACACGCTGCTCAATCAGCGGGTCGTCTCCGGGATCGGCAACGTCTTCAAATCAGAAGTGCTGTTCGCGGCTGGTGTGCACCCGTTCACGCCGACGGCGGCGGTGGACGATGTGGCGCTGACCAGGCTCATCGACGTCGCCCGAAAACAGATGGCCATGAGCATCGCGCCGCGCGAACACTCACTCAGCCCCGCGACAGGCCGGCGTACCACAGGCAGTCTCGACCCGAACGAGAAATTGTGGGTGTACGGCCGCGGCGGCAAACCGTGCCGCCGATGCGGGACGCCGATCAGATCGAAACAGACCGGCGCCGACGCGCGACTCACCTACTGGTGTCCCCAGTGCCAGGCCGCACGCGCGGACGCGGCAGAATCGGGTCACTGAGTGATTGGATAGTTGAGTGATTGGTCGGTCTGGTGAATCACCCAATCACCCAATCAGCCAATTCCTCAATATTGTGGTCGCTACGCGTGAACGCCCGGCGCTTCGTGCCCCGTTCTGGCGACGTACTCCAGATACGAGCCCAGATAGAGATGCGGCTGCGGCTCGACGCCGGTCTCCCCGCCAAGTTCGAGGACGCGATTGCTCAGCCCACGAAGGAACGAGCGATCGTGCGAGACAAAGAGCATCGTCCCTTCGAAATCCTTCAGCGAGTCGAGGAGCATTTCCTTAGTCGCGAGGTCGAGATGGTTGGTCGGCTCGTCGAGAATCAGGAAGTTGGGCGGATTGAGCAGCATCCGCGCAATCACGAGCCGGGTCTTTTCGCCGCCAGAGAGCGCGCGCACCTTCTTGTCGGTGTCGTCGCCTGAGAACTGAAACGCGCCGGCCAGACTCCGCAACGCCCCGATCGATTCGTGCGGAAAGTCCTTCTGCAACTGCTCCTCGATCGTCAGGTTCGGATCGAGCACGTCGAGCGCCTGCTGGGCGAAGTAGCCCACCTTCAGGCTCGCGCCGAGTTTCACTTCCCCATCGTCGGGCGTCACGGCCCCCGCGACCATCTTGAGCAGCGTCGACTTGCCGGCGCCGTTCTTCCCCATCACGCACCAGCGCTCGCCGCGGCGGATGGTCATGTTGACGTGGTCGTGGATGACGCGCGTGCCGTACGACTTGCTGACGTTCTCCAGGGTGACGACCTGATCGCCCGATCGAGGCGGCTGACGGAAGTCGAACTTCACGACCTTGCGCTTCTTGGGTAGTTCGATCTTTTCGATCTTGTCGAGCGCCTTCACCCGACTCTGGACCTGGGCGGCCTTGGCGGCGTGCGCCGCGAAGCGATCGATGAACCGCTGCTCCTTGGCCAGCATCGCCTGCTGGCGCGCATACGCCGCCTCGCGGTTCGTTTCGCGGATGCCGCGCTCACGCTCATAGAAATCGTAATTGCCGGAATAGGTCGTGATCTCGCCGCCATCGATCTCGGCGATCTTCGTCACCACCCGGTTCATGAAATCGCGATCGTGCGAGGTCATGAACAGCGCGCCGTCGCGCTGCTTCAGGAACGACTCCAGCCAGATGATCGACTCGATGTCGAGGTGGTTGGTCGGCTCGTCCATCAGCAGCACGTCGGGCCGCCCGAGCAGCACGCGGGCCATGGCCACGC
>CADEEX010000582.1 GCA_902826465.1 uncultured Acidobacteriota bacterium | reverse complement strand
CGCGGCCAGAAGCCTCGCCGGACTGCGGTCCGCGCATCTGTGGCTGCGGCGCGGTGGCGCACTCGTCGCATTCCCTGCGGGCGAAGTCGCCCACCGCCGACGCGGCAGCGGTTTCGGGGGGCGGCTGGGCGCTACGCCCATCGACTCGCCATGGATCGACACGATTGGACGCCTCGCCGCCGTCTCGAGCGCAGCTGTCGTGCCGATCTTCATCGACGGGCGCAACAGCCGCGTGTTCTACACCGCCGGCCGTTTGCATCCCGCTTTGCGTACTGCGCTACTCCCGTCCGAACTGCTACGGCAGCGCGGCACAGTGCTCCGCATATTCGTCGGTGAGGGCTCGGTCTTGGCACCCGGCCACACTGCGTTGCCGAGTGCGCTGGTCACGCGAGCACGACAAGCGGTCGACGCAATGGCACTCCGCTCAGCGCAATCGACACATGGCGATACTCCGCGTGCCGACGTCGGCGACATCATCAGTTCAGAAATCGACGCTCTGCCGCCAACGTCGTGCCTGACTGAGTCTGACACCTTCCAGGTCTACTGCGCCGCGGCCAGCGAGATCCCGTCCGCTATGAAGGAGATCGGGCGGCTTCGAGAACTCACCTATCGCGGCGTCGGCGAAGGCACAGGTCGCGACCTCGATCTCGATGCCTTCGATGAGCACTACGTGCATCTGTTTGTCTGGGACAGGAAGCTGCGATGCATCGTTGGCGCATACCGTATTGGCAATGTGCAAGCGATCACCCGCGAGCAGGGAGTCAACGGACTCTATACGCGACAGCTCTTCCGCTATGACGAGCGGTTCATCACGCAGTTGGGGCCGGCCCTCGAGCTGGGTCGCTCGTGGATACGCACTGAGTATCAGAAGAACTACAACGCGTTACTGCTGCTATGGCGCGGCATCGGCCGCTACTTGACCGAGCGCACGGAGGCGCGGGTGCTGTTTGGTCCGGTCAGCATCAGCGCACGATACTCCGACTCTTCGCATGCGCTGCTCAAGTCGTTCCTCGAACAGAATCATCTGGACGAGTCCCTGGCGACGCTGGTTGAAGCGATTCACCCGAGCGCGCAGAAGCCCGCTCCGTCAGGAACCGGGACCGTATTGCCGCGATCGATCGACGAGGCCAATACCTTGGTGTCGCGCCTCGAGTCAGACGGAAAAGGAGTGCCCGTGCTACTCCGTCAGTATCTGAAACTGAACGCGCGCCTGATTGGGTTCAACGTCGACCCGGATTTTGGCGATGCGCTCGACGCGCTGATGATGGTCGACCTCACGACCGTGCCGCAGTCCATTCTCGGACGTTACCTTGGGAAGCATGTGGCAACGGCATTTCTCGCCCGTCACCGCGTCGCCGTTGCCGCGTAGCGCGCAGCAGTCGCTGCATGCCCGTGATGTCGGGCCCACGAATGTCCCCCCTTTCTGTTGGTTCGAATGCGCGGTTGACGGCGGCGCGCCAGCTAGTCGGACACGTGATAGGCGACAGGCGCAGATAGGTGCAGCCGAACCAGTTCCACCAGGCGCTCGAACGAGCAACCCTCCACACCGCGGCGTCGGTTAGCCGCACCGATCGCAAAGACCAGCGACCACTGGTGAAAGAGTGTGCGATACGCCGACCACAGTGACCGATCGGGATCGTAGATGTTCGTCGATTCCGCGGTGGCGCCATTCAGTTCGACGATCGCCAGATCGCGCCCAGCCTTGAACTCGTCGACGTTGTGATAGCGGATGTCGAAGCGGCCGATAAAGAATCCTGGCTGATGCTGGGCGATCTGGTCGATCCGCGCCTCGAGCGCCGCCGTGATCAGATGGGCTCCGTCGCGGAACAGCGTCCCCTGCGCGTGATTGCCTGCCAACGCCAGCTGTACCCGCTGTGCGCAGGGGACCACGCGCGTTGCCGCGTCCTCGTGGCGAGCGAGAAATGTGTGCGCCTGCATGCGGAAGCGCGGGTGTCGCCAAATCAGGTCCTCCAGCGTCGACACACCGTCGCCGACCACCTCCGGAAACACTTTGTCCGTGATCGATAGAATGCGTCCGCGCGGCCAGTCTGGAAAGCGGTAATAGAACACGCCGGCTTCGAACGGACCCTCGTGATACGGCTGCGCGAGCACCGCCCCGCCGATCCGGCTGAGATATTTGGCCGCCGCATCCCACGACTCGATGCGCTTGACGCCCGCGCCCCGCTGTCCTACGTCCGGTTTCAGCACCAGAGGGAAACTCCAGCCCGCTGCCTCCACGCTCGCGCGGAGCGTGGCGAGACGATCAGCGACGACGTCTGGCGGGACTCGCACCGCTGGGATCACCGAGTCTGCCGGCAGGCGTGAAAGGATGTCGAACTTGGACTCGCCGACGACACCACCTTCGGGGATGGCGGGATTTGACGCCGTCAAGGTTGTGAGGCCACG
>CADEEX010000581.1 GCA_902826465.1 uncultured Acidobacteriota bacterium | reverse complement strand
GTTCGCCCTGCCGATGAACAGCCGCAGGCCGGCGAGTTCGTCATCGTTCAGGATGTTCTGGTCTGACTGCCCGGTTGTCAGTGCGGCGACGTAGTTGTCGAAGCGAGATGCCCCGAACGCGATCCGCCGCTCGTAGGCGGCGATCGCCTTGCCGATGTTGACGAACACACGGGTCACGTCGTCTCGCTCGGCACTGCTCAGCGCGTTCCACGCCGGCGCGGCTTCTCGATCCGATACCGGACCTGCGGACCGAGGCACACGTGAGAGATCTGGCAAAGCGCCGAAGATCTGTTCGTAGTCCCGAGCGTAGAAATCAGCCATCGCATGCGCGTACTGCGCGCGCGTGCCGCCGTGCTCAACCGGACTCTCCAGGGGACCGAGCGCCTGCGCCCACAGACTGTCTTTGCGGCCATCCCAGAACAGAAAGGGGGATCGCGCCATGCCGGCGGTCGGCATGGTGCGCCGGGCCGTGGTACCGACGCCGATTCCGAGTGCGATCCCGTCCTGGAAGCCGCGATCGGACTGGTGACACGTGCTGCATGCCACACGACCGTTGGCGCTCAGGCGCGTGTCGAAGAACAGCCGCCGGCCGAGATCCGCGGCGGCCGGATCATCCGCCACGCGGTTCGTGGGGTCTGGGGGGACTGCGTCGAGCTCCGTGATCGACATGGATCGGAGTTCCGCAAGCTGCGCGCTCGTCCAGCTGTTACGGCCGGACGCCGTGACAGTCGCCATCGTGACCAACAGGGCCAACGCGGTGGCTGAGAAGATGCGATTGGTCATGGCGGACTCGAATTACAGCGCCAGGTTGAAGGTTACGGTGTCGGCACCGCCGGGACCCGCAATCGCGAGTGTGAACTCCCACCAGCCGCCCATGTTGAAGCGCACGCCTTCGATCTCGTAGATGCCGTCACCGAGCTTCCTCGTGACGCGAGGCCGCGTCGGCAACCCGTGACCGTGCTGCGGCATCCCCCCGGCGATCGAAATCTCCGCCTCGTCTATCGCGCGCCCTTCAGTATCGCGAACGGTGACTCGGACGGTCTGCATCTGTCGAGGACGAAGGGGCTTGGGAGTCTCGAGCGTGGCCACGTAGCGGCCTTCCGCTGACGACCGCGGGCCCAACCCGAACTCGCTCGCCGCCGGCCGCTTCACGCCGGTCCCGTGGATCATCATCATCGCGTGGCTGCACGCAGTCAGGCTGATCGCGACTGCCAAGGTCGCGAGCGTGAGCACGGCCCGCCGGATCCTCGAGTGGTCAATACGCTGGGTGTCTGTCATTGCCGTCTCCGAATGTCAGCGCGGCGGTGATCGCCGCGGTGTGACTCGGAGAGTAGCGAGCGCACCGGCGTCGAAGATTGAACGCTCAGGTCAAAGTTCTTGAACGTAGCGGCTAATGTCTTGACGACCGCCGACGGAGGGCGTCGCAGCCGCTGGTAGAATGGCGGCCTGTCCTACACGCCCAACACCGACGCGCCGTATCGCTGGTTGAGCGCTCCGCGCTGGTACTTGTGGGAGGGAGGCTTCCTCCTCACAGGCAGCGCTCAGGGCATCGTGCCCGCGCATGCGCACCACGCCATTCAGATTGTCTTCGCCCTCGACGGATGCCTCGCCATCAGCGGCAGCCATGGCGACTGGCACGAGGCCCGAGGCATCGTCGTGCGACCGGACGCCGAGCACTCCTTCGACTGCAACGGTGCCTTCGGGGTGATGGTCTTCGTGGACCCGGAGTCGAGCGAAGGCGCCTGGTTGTCGACGTCGCTTCGGCAGGACATCACGATTGTCCCGGACAGCCGGCTGGACGCGATGATGCCGGCGCTTCGCGTGTTCGCAGATCAGCCCGACGAACTGGTGGAAATCGCGCCGCTCGTTCGCCAGTGCATTCAGGGCTTGAGACCCGGCCTGGCGCCAACTCGCCGGCTGGATTCGCGCGTGACGACGGTGCTCGACGCGATTCGAGCATCAGACGACCTGCGGATGTCGCTGGATCAAGCGGCGGACAGGGCCTGTCTGTCGTCGACACGTTTTGCCCACCTGTTCAAGGATCAGGTCGGCCTTCCGTTCAGCCGCTACATGCTGTGGCGCAAGTTGACGCGAGCCATGGTCGCCATGGCGTCCGAGGGCACGATCGCAGCGGCGGCACACGCTGCGGATTTCGCTGATGCTGCGCACCTGACGCGGACGTTCTATCAGATGGTCGGCATGGCGCCGTCGGTGTTGATGCGTGGCGACTTCATTGAGATTCCCTCGCCGTTCAACACGTTGCCGGGGGACATCGCCCGGCCTCGAAGTCCGCGACCGGCCGAATAGCCGATTCATTCAACGACTATAGCTGCTCGATCCAATCCCGCCCTCCGGCGTGGATGCGAGACTCCCTTTCGTTGTTGACATGACGTCAACACGAAAAAGTAGCTTC
>CADEEX010000580.1 GCA_902826465.1 uncultured Acidobacteriota bacterium | reverse complement strand
GATGACCGACTTCATCTTCATGGTGAAGAACACCAGCTACATGTTCGTCACCGGGCCTGACGTCATCAAGACAGTGACCCATGAAGAGGTGTCGAAAGAGGAACTGGGCGGCGCCATGACCCACAACGCCACCAGCGGCGTGGCGCACTTTGCGGCCGATGATGATCGTGAGTGCCTGGCGCTCGTGCGCGATCTGCTGTCATTCCTGCCGTCGAACAATCTCGACGAACCGCCTCGCGGCAAGTCGGACGATCAGGCCGACCGCGAGATCGAGGCGCTCGATCATCTGGTGCCGCCGTCGCCGAATCAGCCGTACGACATGCTCGAGCTGATTCACGCTGTGGCCGACGATGGCTATTTTCTCGAGGTACAGCAGCACTACGCGCGGAACATTCTCGTGGGCTTCGCCCGGCTCGATGGCCGTTCCGTCGGTATCGTCGCCAATCAACCGGCGGTGCTGGCCGGCACGCTCGATATTGACGCCTCAGTGAAAGGCGCGCGTTTCGTCCGTTGCTGCGATGCGTTCAATATTCCGCTGGTGACGTTCGAAGACGTCCCCGGATTCCTGCCTGGCACGGTGCAGGAATACGGCGGCATCATCAAGCATGGCGCCAAGCTGCTGTATGCGTTCGCCGAGGCGACCGTGCCGAAGGTGACGGTCATCACGCGGAAGGCCTACGGCGGTGCCTACTGCGTCATGTCGAGCAAGCATCTGCGCACGGATTTCAACTACGCGTGGCCGACGGCTGAACTGGCAGTGATGGGACCCGAAGGGGCCGTGAACATTCTCTACAAGAGAGAGCTGGATGCGGCGGCCGATGCGGTGGCCGCCCGCGCAGAGAAGGTCGCCGAGTTCAGAGAGAAATTCGCCAATCCCTATATCGCTGCGTCGCGGGGGTTCATCGACGAGGTGATTCATCCGAGAGAAACGCGTCGTAAGCTGATTACGGCGCTGCGGAATCTCGAGAACAAGCGCGAGCGCCTGCCGGCCAAGAAGCACGGCAATATTCCGCTCTGAGGGCGGATAACCCCCGGTGCTAGAATAAGTAACGGTCATTCTCTGCCCGCCGCCGACTCGGTGCGCGGAGCATGTCACTCATCCGTGAAGAAGATTCTCATAGCCAATCGCGGCGAGATCGCCGTCCGCATCATCCGCGCCTGCCGCGAAATGGGCATCCGCACCGTGGCGGTGTACTCGGCGTGTGATCGGTCGGCGTTGCACGTGCGCCTGGCTGACGAAGCCGTGGCGATCGGCCCCAGCCCGCCGCGCGAAAGCTACCTGCGCATCGAGGCGTTGCTTGCTGCCGCCCGCGCGACCGGAGCAGATGCCGTACATCCGGGCTACGGATTTCTGGCGGAGAACGAAGATTTTGCCGCGTCCGTGGTGGCGGCCGGCCTGACCTTCATCGGTCCGACGGCCAACGCGGTTGCGTTGATGGGCAGTAAGACCGCCGCCCGACAGGTTGCGATGAAGGCCGGCGTGCCGGTGGTACCCGGGACCGATGCGCCGCTCGGAGCCGAGGTGTCAGACGAGGAGATTGCACGCATCGCGGCTTCGGTCGGATACCCGCTGTTGGTCAAGGCTGTCGCCGGCGGCGGCGGCAAGGGCATGCGCACGGTCATCGATCCCGCTGACTTGTCGAACGCCGTCCGTGCTGCGCGCTCGGAAGCCGGTGCGGCATTCGGCGACGCGGCGGTCTATCTCGAACGGCGCCTCACCCGCCCGCGGCACATCGAGGTGCAACTGCTCGCCGATCACTACGGCACGGTGCTGCCGTTCGTCGAGCGCGAGTGCTCGATTCAGCGCCGACACCAGAAGGTGGTCGAAGAGACCCCCTCGGGTGCGGTGACGCCGGAGATTCGCGCGGCGATGACCACTGCTGCCGCGTCGGTGGCGCGGGCGGCGGGCTATCGCAACGCCGGCACGATTGAGTTTCTGCTCGACCAAAGCGGCCAGTTCTACTTTCTCGAGATGAACACGCGGCTTCAGGTCGAGCATCCGATTACCGAGATGGTGACCGGCATCGATCTGGTGCGCTGGCAGATTCGCATTGCGCGCGGCGAGCGGCTCGATCTCGATCCGGCACGACTGCTGACGCCCATCGGCCACGCCATCGAGTGCCGGATCTACGCGGAAGACCCCGACAACGGCTTTCTCCCGTCGCCCGGACGTATTCTCCAGTTGCGCGCACCGGCCGGACCGGGCGTCCGCGACGACAGCGGTGCGACGGCGGGCGTTGACCTGCCGGTCTTCTACGACCCGATGATTTCGAAGGTGATCGTCTGGGCAGAAGACCGGCCGTCGGCGATCTCGCGGCTGCGGCGGGCGCTTCATGAGGACGTCGTGCGCGGCAACGAGCGAGCACTCCCGTCTATTAACTGCCCCCGGGTGCAGCGCGAGTGCGATCCGGGGGAG
>CADEEX010000579.1 GCA_902826465.1 uncultured Acidobacteriota bacterium | reverse complement strand
GGACGGCGACGCCTGCCGACGCGCCGAGGGCGCTCTCCGTCACGAACAGCACGCGGCGCGTGCCACCGGGTGCGGCCTGGGTGGCGTTCACGGCGTCAAACGGCATCGGCCCGAATATGCCGACGCCTGCCGCCAACTCCACCCGTTCGCGCCGCTCGGACTGTGCCAGGGCCGGCACGGCCGCCAGCAGCGTGATCAGGGCGAGCGAGACACCGATGCGCTGGCCTCGCCTCACTTCGCCGTCACCACGACCGTGACGGCGCCGCTGTCACCGCCGCGCGGCACGACGACCAGCCGCTCGTGGAACATGGGCGAGAACCTGAGATCGATCGGCACATCAGCACCAAGAAAGCTTTCGAGGTCGGCATCGTCGAGCGGCTCGACTCGCAGGAGATGCGGACCGGGCCGCAGACCTGCGATCGAGAACTGCCCGGAGGTGTTCAGCGTGAAGCTGGCCACCTGCTCTCCTGTGGCCACGTCGAAGGCCACGACGTGGGCACCGAGCACGCCGTGTCCCGCCTTGATCACCCGTCCTGACACACTCCCGGTGATCCGATTGAAATCCTCGGTGGGATACAGGTCGGAGATGCCGGCGATGTCGTCGGCCTTCAGCGTTCGCGCCGAAATATCACCGACCGGCAGCGCGATCGGGAACATCACCGACTCGCTCGACTCGACGCGTCGTCCGGAGGGCGACGCGGTCGTTTCACCGATGGCCGAGTGCCCGAGTCCGTTGAGGTGCCCGACCTCGTGAACCGCGATGGTTTGCAGATCCCACCTGTCGGTGCCGCCGCCCTCTGCCGCCGACCAGGCGAAGACAGAATTGAAGAAGATGTCGGCTTCGAGCAACTCGCCGGTGCTGCCATCGATCAGATAGCTGGTCGTTGCCAGGACGCGATCGAGCGTGGGTTCGTGAAGAAAACCAAGCGTCGATCGCCCATCCGCATCGCCGGGTACCGCCGTTGTATAGCCGCCGAACCGGTACGACACGGTCGCCGTCGGCACGGCGTCCCAAGCGTCAAAGGCTCGAGTCACCGCCGCCTGAAACGCCGTGACGGACACACTCGGGATGGCGTCGTTGCTGACGTAGTACGAGATCGGCGCGTCGCTCCAGCGAAGCGCACGTGCTTCGCCGTTCACCTCATATCCGAATTTCAGATAGGCGAACGCCGAGTCGACGCGGGCAAGGCTCAACACCAGCGTGAGCAGGATCACGAGGCGCGGCAGCTGGCATCCTCCTGTCATCGCGCTCCCTCGACCAGGGTGCTGACCTCGGCCTCGAACGCCGTCAGCGTCGAAGGGGTGCGCGCGGCACTGCCGCGAACGATTGAACCCGACACGCCCGCAAGCACGGGCGGGGGCAATACGGTGGTCGCCCCGTCGTTCTGCGCCACCAGCCGGAACACACCCTGATTCAGCCCGAGCACGTAGGGCACCGTTGGCCCTCTCGCTCCAAGAAACACGATGACGCGCTGCCCCACCTCGAAGCGTGGCGCGCCGACGATGACATTGTTGAAGCGCCCGACGGTTCCGCCAGGCACACGGAACCGCACCGTCTGGCCGAGGCCGCCCTTCAGGTAGCGCTCGGTCTCGAGCGTCACCAGGGTCTCGATCGTGCGGCGTCCCGCCGTCCACTGCGCGTCAACGGCCACCACGCGGCCGCGTGCAATCGCATGGGCGTCGTGAGTCAGTTCGCCGAGATCGGCCGGCACGAGAACGGTGGCACGCGTGGTCGACACCGAGCACACCACCATCGCCACGGCAAGGGCGACTCGCACGCTTTTCGTCAGGACGGGGTGCATGACTTCTCCATCACGGTAAGGACGGCCTCGGCAGCCCGTCGGCTGGCGCCAGGGCGTCCAAGCTTCTGTCGGACATCGGCAAGCCCCGCCCGCATGCGATCCGCGCGCGCGCGGTCGCTGAGCAGCGACACCGCCTCGCGGGCCACCGCTTCAGGTGTGAAGTCGTTCTGAATCAGCTCCGGCACGATGCGCTCGCCCGCGATCAGATTCACCATGGCGAACGTGTCGAGTTTCACAAACGGCCGCCCAATTCTGTAGGTCAGGTTCGACAGCCGGTAGACCACAATCATCGGCGTATCGTGCAGGGCCGTCTGCACCGTCGCGGTACCAGAAGCCGTCAGTGCCAGATCGGCATTGGCCAGCACGGTGTCGGTGTCGTGTTCCACGATCACGCTGCCGGCAAGCCCACGAGCCGCCTCGAACAGACGATCGTCGAGATGTGGGGCGCGTGCAAACACATACTGCGCGTCCGGGACTGTCGCGCGCATCAGCGTCGCGGCCCGGACCAGATCGGGCAGAATCAGCGACACCTCGTTGGTTCGACTTCCTGGCAGTATGGCGATGGTCGGCGCCGTCGGCTGGAGGCCGAGCCCCGAGAGGAACGGCCCTCGCGCCT
>CADEEX010000578.1 GCA_902826465.1 uncultured Acidobacteriota bacterium | reverse complement strand
GAACAGCGTCAAGGCGCCTTCGCCGCCGAGCCAGATGCGCCGGGCACTGTCTTCGGTGATGGTCCGATACACCGGGCGGCGCGTCCCGACGCCCGGCAAAACCCGCATCGTGTGATCGCGCGAGACCACCACGACATGCCCGTTGCTGAAGGCAAACCAGGCCTCGTGCGTCGACGACACGAACAGCGCCGTGACCCGCGCCTCGCGCACCGCGTCTGGCCGGGCGACGCGTCGCACATCGTTGCCGCTCCAATGCACGAGTTCCTGATTGGCAACCAGCCACACGCCGCCCTGGCCGTCGGCAGACAGGGCATCGACGGCATCGAGATGTGCCGGCGCGGGTAATGCCGCGCGCGTCAAGCGTCCCTCGCGATCCACGCGGTAGACACCGTTGCCGGCGGCGACCCACATGCCGTGGCCGTCGACCGTCATCGAGCGCGCTTCGGACGGCAGCGGAATCTCGATGGGCGGGGCTGCCGCCCCGTTCTCGTGCGTCAGCAGCCTGTTGACCGTGCCGATCCAGACGCGGCCGTCAGGTTGCACCTGCAGCCCGCGCACCAGACCGATATCGATGACCTGCTCGATCGTCCGCGGGGTCAGCCGATTGAGCCCTTCGGTCGTCCCCGCCCAGATGTTGCCGTTGCGATCTTCGAGGAGCGAGTAGACGCCGTCGCCGAGCAGGCCGGTGACGCTCACTGATCGCTCGAGCGTCGCGCCCGGTGCGCCTGGCGCCCGCAGCCGCCAGAGGCCCTGGCCGCCGGTGCCGATCCAGAGACTGCCCTTGCGATCGACGGTGAGCCGAAGCCCGCGCCCCTGCAACGGCAGCGACGCCGCACCTGGAGACTCCGCCAGGCGACGATACCCCACCGTCGGATCGGTCACCCACATCGTGCCGTCGGCGGTCTCGGCCAGATTGCCGAGCACGTCCGAGAAGCCGGTGGCGCGCTCGAACCGATCCGCCTGACGACGTCGCACGAAGACACCTGCACCCATCGCCGCGTAGACGTTGCCGGAGTGATCACTGAACGTGTTCAGGACGAGGCCATCGGGAATGCCGAGCTCCGCCCCCCATCGGCTCCACCGCTGACCATCGAAGGCGAAGAGGCCATCCTGGCCGCTGGCCCACACGGTGCCGGACGGGTCCTGCGCCAAGCTCAGGACCGGACCACGACCAAGACCGTTGTCTCCCTTGAAGGCGGTGATGCGCCCGTTCTCGACCCGCGCAATCTGCCCTTCGTTCGTCAGCCCGATCCACAGCGCGCCATCCCTGGTGGCGAGCAGCGAGCGCACCCAGGCGTCTGGCAGCGGCTCGTGGCTGAACGAATCCCATCGCGCGAAGCGCACGCCGTCGAAACGGAACAGCCCTTCCCGTGTGCCGACCCACAGGTACCCGTCAGTGGTCTGCGCCAGCGCCGCGACCGACGCCGACGGCAAACCGTCTTTCTCGTTCCACGACGTGATCGTCACATCGGTGATCACGTCGCGAAGATCGGTGGCGCTGACGGGCGCGCTCAGCACCACGAAAACGAGCACCAGGCACAGTCGTCTCATCGGGGGCGCGAAGTATACAGCCGTGAGCACGTCGAGGAGTGTGCGCACGCCGACTAACGAGGCGGATACCAGTCCGCGGCCCGGACCTCGGCGACGCCGGCCAGTAACGTCGCCAGGCTGCGCACGGATTCGGCCGCATCCGCGCCGCCTGTCGGGGCGCCGCGCCCCGCCAAACGGCCGATGTAGCCCTGGTCGTAGTGATACGGATAGGCAACCTTCGGTCTCATCGTGCGCACGCAGGCAGCCACCGCCGAAGGCGTCATGCGGCCGTTCGGCAGGTTCATCGGCAGAAACGCCACGTCGATATTGGCGAGGACGCGGATCTCGGGCACGCACTCGGTGACGCCGGCGAACAAGAGGCGCTTGCCGCCAAGCGTGAGGATGTATCCGTTCGCCACTCCCTTGGCATGAAACGGCGCTCCGGGAGTGACGTCGTAGGCCGCAGTGGCTTCGACCGTCACGTTGCCGAACGCCCGTCGCGCGTCGTTGTTCATGACGATGCCGTCGGGAACCACCGCAAGGCCGGACGCAGGAATGACCACGGGAGCGCCGGGCTTGCGCAGGCGCCTGATCGCGGCAGGGTCGAGATGATGAGCGCCCGCGTCTGCATCGGTCACGACAATGAGGTCCGCCAGCGGCTGCTGCTCCAGCCCGGCGCCACTCCAGGGATCGACGTAGATGACCCTCCCCGCAAAGTCGATCCGCACGGACGCGTGGGCCAGCGGGCGAATGACAATCTCTCCCGAGGGCGTCGCCATCCGCTCGTCGGCGGTCACCATCGCCGCCCTGATGCCGGCCGCGCACGCCACCACCAGCAGACCACACGCCAGCAGAACGCAGGCCGCCTCGGGGACGCGCGTGAAGCGCGTCTGGGGACGCGG
>CADEEX010000577.1 GCA_902826465.1 uncultured Acidobacteriota bacterium | reverse complement strand
GGTTCCACGGTTCCACGGTGCTCCGTCGCGCAGGCCGCGGACCAGGAACCGTGGAACCCTGGAACCCGAAACCGTCAGTCGTCCAGTCCGGCGAGGTCGAAGAGCACAGTGCCGAGCGCCGAGTAGTCGAGTTCCCCGCCACCCGACGCCACCAGCTGGTTCACCAGCTGTGTGACCACGGCGGTGCCTGGAATCTTGACGTCCTGTGCGCTCGCCGTCTCGTGAGCCAGCCGCAAATCCTTCTGATAGAGGCGGGCACGGAACCCCGGCGCGAAATTCTTCTTGATGAGGCGCTCGCCGTGCACTTCGAGCACCTTACTCGCAGCAAATCCGCCCAGCAGCGCCTCGCGCACCTTCGACGGATCGACGCCGGCCTTGCGCGCCACCGCCAACGCCTCACTGACGCCCACCAGTGCGCCACCGATGGCGATCTGGTTGCACACCTTGCACGTCTGGCCAGCCCCGGGCTCCTCGCCGACATGGATGATGCGGCTGCCCATGCATTCGAGAATCGGATGCACGCGGGCCAATGCCGACGCGGGCCCACCGACCATGATCGATAGTGTCGCGTTGATGGCGCCCACCTCGCCGCCACTGACCGGCGCGTCGAGCATCGTGCTGCCGTTCGCCTGCACCAGCGCCGCCAGGCTTCGTGTCGCGACCGGCGAAATGCTGCTCATGTCGATGACCACGCTCCCGTGTGTGAGGGTGCTCAGCACGCCATCAGCCCCCGTGAGCACGCGTTCGACGTCAGGCGTGTCCGGCACCATCGTGATGACCACGCTGGCCTGACGGGCGACATCGGCCGGACTGGTCGCCGCTGCGCCACCCGCCGCCACGATCTCATCGACAGCCGGCCGGCTCCGGTTGAAGCCCACCACGCGGTACCCCTTGGCCAGCAGATGCTTCGCCATCGGCTTTCCCATGACACCGAGACCAATAAAGCCCACCACGTCGCGATCGTTCAATCTGGTCATAGAGGAGTTCTCGTTATTTGGGGATGTGGGGATGTGGAGATGTAGAGATGTGGCACTGCGCTTCGCATGAGACGTCTGCCGAGGGCGAGATTACCAGATGACCACCATCGCGACATCGCGACTTCTCCACTTCGCTACATCGCTACATCTCCACATCGCCACATCGCCAGATACAGTAATCTCCCCTCATGGAACTGACGGGGCGCGTCGCGCTCATTACTGGCGGAAAGCGGATCGGCGCGGTGGTCGCGGAGGAACTGGCCCGGCGCGGCGCCCACGTCGCGTTGTCGTACGCGCGATCGAAAGACGAAGCCGAGGCAGCCGCGGAGGTCGTCCGATCGCACGGCGTGACGGCGTTGACCGTCGAGGCCGATGTCTCGCACCCGGCAGCGTGCGAACACCTGGTCGAACGGGTCGCAAGCGAGCTGGGTCGGTTGGACGTGCTCGTCAACATGGCGTCGGTCTACAAGGCGACGCCGTTCGACGACATGACGATCGACCACTGGAACGAATCACTGAACGTCGACTTGCGCGCCACGTTCGTGTGTGCGAAGGCCGTCGTCCCGCACATGCGTCGTCAGGGCGGCGGGCGCATCATCAACTTCGCCGACTGGCTGGTCAAGAGCGGGCGGCCCCGCTATCCGGGGTACCTGGCGTACTACGTGGCCAAGGCTGGCGTCATGGCACTCACCGAGGCGCTGGCGCTCGAACTGGCCAGCGATCAGATTCTCGTCAACGCTGTGGCGCCAGGGCCGATCATGGCGCCGCCGGGCACGTCAGAGGAAGAGAGCCGAGCCGTCGAGCAGGCGACGCCGCTCGGACGATGGGGCGGGCCGATGGAGATCGCAAAGGCGGTGCTCGGATTCATCGACAGCGATTTCATCACCGGCGAAACCATCCGCGTCGATGGTGGCCGCCACGTGAAGTGACGAAGCGCGCATGTCGGCCGGTCCTTCAGGGCCGCCGATGAGTGGACACGTCCCCTACGGGCGAGGGGTCGGGCGCGCCTGAGCGCGAGCAAACGCTCGCTCAATCGGCGCCGACAGGCCAAGAGCGGCACTGCCGAGCAGCGAGGCCAGCGCGACGAACGCCCACAAGGCGTCCCACTCGATAACGTCCTGGCCCACTTTCGCCAAAGTGAGCCCCGTCGCACTCACGAGAAACGCCGCAGTCCTGTTGCGCATGACACAAGCCTACGCCTGTTTCGCGCACGTGAAACGCTCAGAGTCCGGAAACAGCGACGGGTCGTATAGGTGCGTGCAAGAGACTGAGATCTGCGACGAAGGGCGCGCTAGGCGCTGCGGGCGAGAATCTCTGACAGCACGCGCGGCGCGCGGCCAAGGGGCAGGTTGCTGATGTAGAAGTGCTGCACGCCCGCGGCGCGTAGCGCGCGAATGCTTTGGGCGCAGACGTCTACCGGCGTCGCTCCTGCCGCGAAATCGCGGGCCAGACCGTCGACC
>CADEEX010000576.1 GCA_902826465.1 uncultured Acidobacteriota bacterium | reverse complement strand
CAGCCCCGCTCCCACGAAAATCAGCATCGTCAGGAACGGGCCGGTCTCGATGCTCTGCACCACGTAGGTGCCGCTGTCGTCCTTATGGCCCATCACGCTGGTGAGGGCGAGGAACATGCCGCCGTTGGTGTCGCTCATCGCGACCATCACCGCCAGGGTGCTGACGCCGAGGACGCTGCCGCCCAGCCAGTGTGCCACCATCAGCGCAAGCATCGTGGCCGTGCCGACCTTGGCCGTCAGGATCGCCAGACCGCGCCCGAGCGTGCGTGGGGCGGTGCGCACCGTCATCTTGGTGCCGGCGGTGAACAGGTACATCCCGAGGATGGTGGGGTAGCCCACCCCGGTGAGCGCCTGCGTGAAGCCCCCGATCTTCATCAGATCGGGGGCGAAGGTGTTGAGGGCCATGCCGAGGAACAACGGCACGACCATCAGGCCGCCAGGTACACGGTGGACGGTGCGGAGGATCTTCACCCGCGCAGCCTACAGGATGCCTTCCAGAAAAACGAAGGTCCAAGTTGTGCCTTCGTCATTCGGAGGTGCGCTAAGGCGCGGGCGGCGGTTCGACGAACAACGCATCGAACTGGCCGCTGGCGAGGCTGGCATCGAGACGGCGTGCGAGTGCGGCCATGAACACCGGGTCGCCCTCCTCTGCGTCCATGGTCACCATCACGTACGACGGCATCTCGCCGACGCCGACACCCACGTCGTGGCCGTCGATGTGCACCACCTGCTCATAATCGGTCGGTGCACCGCTCACCAGCCGTCCTCCGGCATCGATCAGCAGCTGCACAATCGCCGATCGAAGCGGCCGTGCGCCAGGCCGGAGCGTGTACGACTGGAACTCGCCCTTCTTCGCCAGTTCGAGCCACCCGTGGTTGGCGAGCGGCGTGAAGCCTGCCCGTTCCACCAGGCGATCGCCGCCGGGCGAGGCCTGCCACGCAAAGTGATGCGCGACCCACGTGGGACCAATCTCCTTGGTGTCCGAGTAGCGCATGCGGGCGCGGTCCACGGGCAGCGGGTAGCCCTGGCCGGTGACGTGGTTGATCACCGTCAGCGCCAGCGCATCGGCCTGCCGGTCGGTGGCGAGCCGCACGAAGCTGCGTTCGTCGGGCGACAGCGCGAGTGGCGGCACGCCGCCGTGCGGCGGAAACTCCGACGGCCAGGTGAAGGTGCTGGCGCGACGGGTGCGCGTGTCGAAGATCAACTGGTTGATCTGATAGAGCCCAGGCTGATTGAAGGTCGTGGTGTCGATCCAGCCGCGAAGCGCCGAGGAACGGCGCGCCTCGTCGAAGCGCGCCTGATCGCTGGTCAACGGGCTCGCATCGCCCGGTTGGCCGCACGGGCCCAGGTCGTCGACCTGCGCCCGTCCACCAACGCTCTGCACCACGCGACAGATGCCATCGTGTTCGGCCGTCACCAGCAGCGCGGGCTCACCCTGCAGCAGTGAGACAGCGGTGGCGCGCTCGAGTCCAGGCACGGGGGCGCCATTGACGCTGATGGCGAAGGTGGATTGGGCGGCGAAGAAGTCGCTGCCTCCGACGTGGAAATACTCGTCCGTCGTGATGGCGACGGCGAACGGCCCGATCTGCTCGGTGCGGAGCGGCTCGCTGGCCAGCCGGACACGATAGCGGTAACGGAACCCTTTGTCGATCTCGGCGTTTCGTGCGTGGGGCAGCCACTCACTCCATTCGCGATCGGACGTGTCAGGTGAGCTGTCGAGCGGCAGCGCGAATGCCGGCAAGTCGGCCTCGCCAATGCGGAACATCAGCAATCGGCTGCCACGACCGGTGAAGACACGGACGTCGCCTGGCATCACCCAGTGATCGCCGATCCGCGTCGCTCGATCCGTGAAGAGCGGGCCTTCTTCGGTGGCGCGCACCCTCGAACCGCTCAGGGCGCCGAGTGTAACGACGCCGAGCTGCGTCTTCATCGCGTCGTCTGGCGCCTGGCCATCCGGCCACTGCAGCTCCAGGTTGACGAACAGCTGCTCGCCGTTGATCTCCGGAGGCACATCAGCGAGTACCCTCGCGATTCCCGCCGTTGCGCCGCCCACTGCGAGGATCACCACGGCAGCGGCACCGAACGCCTTGATGAATCCAGGCCGCGGCCGTGCGGCGACGAGCCGCGCGATGACGAGGCCGAGCACAAGTCCGGCCACGCCACCAAACAGCGCATTGAAGACGACGAAGTAGCCGGAGCCGCCCTCGAAGGACGAGATGCGGTACCAGCGAACGCTTTCTTCGGCGATCACGCCGGCCACGACCAGGCCGAGCACACCGGAAAGCAGCGAAACGACAAGCGACAGGATCCAGGACACAGCGGGCGCCTCGTCCATTCAGTGTAGACCGTGACCGATCCCGATGGATTGGTGGATGCAAGCGGACCGAGCGGGTAATAGGATTGAGAGATGCGTTTGCTGCACGCTTCACTCCTTGCGCGCACCGTCGTTGTGC
>CADEEX010000575.1 GCA_902826465.1 uncultured Acidobacteriota bacterium | reverse complement strand
CGTTCTCACCCTCCTGGCATAGCTCGCTTCCGGTTCGTTCCTGGGGCGTCCCGGCTGTCGCCTAAGCGATCACCGTCACGCCCTGCAAGCTTTCCAGGTTGAAGGCGCCTGAATCCGTTCGGCGCATTCAGCAGGTCACATTGGGCTGGGTGCGTTCGCAGCCGAACCGAAGAGGGCGGCGCGGCTCCGCCCAACCGCGTCGGCGGACAACCGTATTGCGCTATTCGTTTCGCAACGCCATCATCGGCTGGGTGCGCGACACACTGATTGCCGGGATCAATGTGGCAGAAGTCGCAACGGTGACGACCACGAGAATCGCCGCAGCGTAGGGCCATGGTTCGCTTGGACTCACGCCGCCGACGAGACTTGAGCGCTGGAGCATCATTGCAACCGCGGCGGAGAGTGGGAGGCCCGTTGCCAGTCCCCTTAGGACCGGCCGCCACAGCGAACGCATGAACAAGCCGACGACTGCACGTCGTGGTGCGCCGAGCGCGAGGCGGAGACCCATCTCCCGTGTCCTGCGCGTGGCGGCAAACGTCATAATCCCGTAGAGGCCGGCGAATGACAGGGCCACCGCGAGCGAAGAGGACAACGCCGCGGCCCTGATCACCGCGCCATACTGACTGGCCGCCCTCTCAATGATTATCGAGATCGTCTCAGGCATGACCTGCAGGTCTGGATTGATGGTTCGAATGAGCGCGGGAATTGTCTGCAAGAGAGCGCGGGGATCTGCGCTGACCGGCAACAGGACACTCGCATTGGTCAAGTCAGCTTCGCTCATCGCTTGATAGAGAACCGGGCCATCCGATTCTCCAACCCTTATGCTTTGGGTGTCGGCGGTCACAGCGACGACCTCTCCGATCGCACCATTTCCAAGGCGAAGTCGCTGACCCAGTACGTCGCGCTGTGATGAGAGGCGTCGTGCGAGCGATTCCGAGACCATGACCGGCACGTCACGATCATGGCTCTGTCCCACCCGTTCCGAAAACACACGTCCTTGAACGATGCGGACTCCCATCACGCGAAAGTAGTCCGGCGACACCGCTCGCCATGAGACAAACAGGGTGTCCTGACGATCAGCCGTGACGGCCATGCTGCTGGTGCCCATAAACGGAGGTGAACTGCTCAGCGCGACTGCAGAGATGCCCGGAGTTGTTTGAAGCCGCGCCAAGAATCCATCGTAAAATCCGCGAACCATTCCCACGGAATATCCGGCCCGCGTTAGATCAATGCTGGCGACGACGACAGCGGCGGGATCGTAGTCCAGGCGTGGCTTCACTAGGCGATCCTGTGCTCGCACGAGAACGAATGTGGCGACAAGCAGAATTACCGTAATGGAGATGTGATTGGCGATCAGGGTCGATCGGTGCGGCTGCGTTGCCCGCGCACCCATGTCTGAGCGGCGCAACTTCAGGGCTCCAACTGGTGCGAATTGCGCTGAGGCCAGTGCTGGCGATAAGCCCGCGATGACCGTGGCCGCTAGCGCGATGCCGATTGTGTAGCCTACGACGCGCCAATCGGGTCTGAACGCGGCGCCGATCGGAAAAGGAGTCAGCATCTGAACAATCGGTCGCGCGAACAAGCTGGCGACGGCGAGACCGATTGTCGACGCGGCCGATGCCAGTACAAGCGTTTCACTCAAGAGCTGTCGAACCAGGCGCGAACGCCCGCATCCAACGGACAAGCGCACGCCGATTTCCGGCTGCCGGGCCATCGCGCGCGCGAGTAGAAGCATGGTGACGTTTGTGCAGACCAGCAACAGTACGAGGGCCGTGCTCCCAAGCGCCAAGGCGATGATGAGCGCAGCCGCGTTGGCGAGGCCCGGCGCCCTGATCAGCGCTCCGTTGTTGACGACGACGTCGGTCAGTCGACCGGAGTGTTGGCGATCGAGCGTCGACATGATCACGCTGAGCTCACGCTCAGCCTCAGCGGCGGTTGCACCGTTTCTTAGTCGGCCCGCGACGTCAAGCCACGCGAGTGAACCGGGCGAATCACGAAAGTGGTTTCCCGATAGCAAGGCAGGTTGCATGGTATAGGGCACATAAACCAGCGGTAACAGCGGTTCGCCGACGAGGTTGTCCGGTATCACTCCTACAATCGTCACCAGGCGATTGTTGAGACGGACCGTGCCGCCGACGATGTCGGGATCTCCTCCGAAACCGACCAACCACCCGCGCTCGCTTAATACCGCGACCGCTTCCGCCCCGGGTGCAAGACAATCCGTGTCATTAAAGGTCCTCCCCTTCAGCGCAGGCCAGTGATGCACCGCGATGTAGTTGCATGACACCAGTTGTCCTCGTAGTGTCGGCACTTCGCCGCCATCGAGCGCAAAAGTCGCCGGCGTAGAAACGGTGACCGCCGAGAGCGTTTGACTGCGCGAACGGATGGCGTCGAAGTCCTCCAACGTTCCCCTGTACCGGTTGCCATAAATCGTGCGGGGCGAGGGTCCAGACGACTTCAGGTACACACGCACAAACGACGC
>CADEEX010000574.1 GCA_902826465.1 uncultured Acidobacteriota bacterium | reverse complement strand
GGCCGCCGACATCATGCTCGGCGACGCCCGCGGACGAGACGACGAAGCGCAGCCGGGCGCAGCAAGGACGCAGGCGACTGGGGCGCCGACGCCGATCGGGCAGTGCTGCAAGGTGGCGCCGCCGGTGCTGGTGTACGACCAGGCCGGGAACCTGGTGAAGTCGTGGGGTGGGCCGGGGCCAGGGTATGACTGGCCCGACAGCAATCACGGCATCACGGTCGATCGCCGCGGCAATGTGTGGCTGGCCGGGAACGGCGCGAAGGATACGCAGGTGCTGAAGTTCGATGGCGCCGGGAAGTTCCTGTTTCAGATTGGCAAGCACGGCGTGCACAACGGCAGCAACGACATCGAGAACTTCTGGCAGCCAACGAAGGTGTTCGAAGACGTGTCAGCGAACGAGGTCTACATCGCCGATGGCTACGGCAACCGCCGCGTGATTGTGTTTGACGCGGAGACCGGCAAATACAAGCGTCACTGGGGCGCGTATGGCGGCAGGCCCAGCGACGAGCGCATGCCGGCCTACAACCCGAAGGGGACGCCGTCGAAGCAGTTCAACACCGTGCACTGCGCCATCGTCTCGAACGACGGGCTGGTGTATGTGTGCGACCGCGTGAACGATCGCATTCAGGTGTTTCGCAAGGACGGCACGTTCGTGCGGGAAGTGACGGTCGATCCGAACACCTATCGCTCCGGTGCGGTGTGGGATCTGGCGTTCTCGCGCGACGCGCAGCAGACGTACCTCTACGCGGCGAACGGTGTGGACGAGAAGATCAACATCCTGCTGCGGAGTTCACTCGAAGTACTGACGTCGTTTGGCGATGGCGGACGTGCGCCAGGGCAGTTCTTCGGCGTTCACAACCTGGCGACCGATTCGAAGGGGAACCTCTACACCGCCGAGACCTACACGGGCGCGCGCGTGCAGCGCTTCCTGTTCAAGGGCATCGGCCCGGTGACGAAGGCCGAACAGGGCGTCGTCTGGCCGGCGCGTTGACGATGTGAGGTCCGGCTGAAGCCGGACACTACGCATGTCAGTCGCCGTAGGTAGCGTCCGGCTTCAGTACGTAGTGTCCGGCTTTAGCCGGACTTGTGTGGTCCGCCTCAAGGCGGACACTACGTACGGTTGCGCGTGATCGGGCGGCCGTCTGCCGATTGCCACGCGGACCAGTGCCCGCGCAGCATCAGGAGCGTCCGCCCGGTGCGCTGCAGGGAGCGTGCGGCGATGTAGGCGCGGGGGCCGTGTCCGCAATACACGATCAACGGCTCTGTATCACGCCCCGGTAGCTCGCTCAGTCGAGACGATACCTGCTGAAAAGGAATGTTGACCGCCCCCGGCACGTGCCCGGATGCAAACTCCTGCGGCGATCGAACGTCGAGCACCGCGGGAGTTTCACCGCGAGCGATGCGATCCGCGAGAGCGCGCGATTCGATGGTGCCGTAGTTCGCCGTGTGGCTCGAGCCGGCTGTGAGCGCGAGAAGTCCCGGCGTCCAGGCGAACGCCCACGCCAGAAACTGCAGCGCGTAGTTTCGCCCTGCGGCCGGTGGCCGGCCCCACAGCGTATTCATCACGAGATAAAAGGCGAGACCGCCGCCGATCGCCGCGATCAATCCGCGCGTGGCCACCTCGCTCCACGATCGGCGCGCAGGCGCGCGCAGCCAACGGCCATCGAGCGTCGCCAGCACCAGCCACATGAAGATCCAGGCCAGCGGGATTGCGACGCCGTACACCTGGCCATCCGTGAGAGGAACGACGGCGTAGTAGAAGACGGCACCGGCCACGCCGGCCAGCATACCGATCGGCAGACCCTTCACGGCGTGTCCGCTCGCCGCGCCGATGACCGCGCCGACGATGGTGAGGAGCAAGGCGCCGTGGATGACTCCGGCGGTGACCGTGTGTTGTACGCCGAAGCCGTACCAGATGGCGTCGCCGAGGCTGGCGACCGCGGCGATCAACGCCACGCCAATTGCGGTGCTCACCATCGCATGCTCACCACTTCGCCTTACGCGACGTCAACGCGATCCGCCGGACCGCCGGGAGGCTCGCCCAGAAACTCCACCCACGCCTTCTTGATGCACGGGTAATGTCTGGCGGCCTCTGCCAGCGACAGAAACCCTTGTAGCGTCTTTTCGAAACGCGACCGCAGCATCTGGTCGGCGAGGTCGTCACCGGCGAAGGCCTTGTGCGCACCCGACAGCGAAAACATGTCCGGGAAGATCCGGGTGCCGAGGTGTTCGAGCGGGACGCGCAGCGCCCACAGGCCGCGGTTGCCTCCCACCAGCGAAGGCGAGGCCGACAGCAGCAGCCCGTGGCGTCCGTCAAACGGCTGTGGGCGGAGCCGCGACGTCCAGTCGATGAGATTCTTCAGGATGCCGGGCATCGAGGCGTTGTATTCGGGCGAGGCCAGGATGAACGCGTCGGCGGCGGCGATCCGTCGGCCGAACTCCCTG
Source organism: uncultured Acidobacteriota bacterium (assembly GCA_902826465.1). GTDB lineage: Bacteria > Acidobacteriota > Vicinamibacteria > Vicinamibacterales > CAVVIG01 > CADEEX01. Next base: position 40 of record CADEEX010000574.1, on the reverse strand, counting down.
GCGCCGTCAGGAATGCCGTCGGCGGTTTCGCCATCGCCGT
>CADEEX010000573.1 GCA_902826465.1 uncultured Acidobacteriota bacterium | reverse complement strand
CTCCGTCACGGAAGCCCTGATGCGCCACGGTCCGGGCGGACGCGCCAGACCCCTGGCATGGAGCCCGCCGTCACGTCCCGTGACGTCGCCATCATCGGCATGGCCGGGAGGTTCCCCGGTGCCAACAATCTCGACGAGTTCTGGGCGAATCTGCGCGACGGCGTCGAATCGATTTCGTTCTTTTCTGACGAGGAACTCGAGGCGTCAGGTGTGTCGGCCGCGTTGCGGCATGACTCCCGCTACGTGAAGGCGTCCCCCATCCTTCCTCACGACGCCGGTCTGTTCGATGCGCCGTTCTTCGGATTCACGCCTCGCGAGGCCGAATTGATGGATCCCCAGCAGCGCATCCTGCTGGAAGTGGCCTGGGAGGCGCTCGAGCACGCCGGTTACGACTCTGATCGGTTCGACGGACGCATCGGCATCTACGCTGGCGCCAGCCTCAGTACCTACTTGTTCAATCTCGTGTCAAATCCCGGTCTTGTGGAGTCAGTCGGCCGTTTCCATATTCTGATCCGCAACGACAAGGACTACCTGACCACGAACATCTCGTACAAGATGAACCTTCGCGGTCCGAGCATGGCCGTGCAGACGGCCTGCTCGACGTCACTGGTGGCGGTCCATCTGGCCTGTCAGAGTCTGCTCACCGGGGAATCGGACATGGCGCTGGCCGGCGGCGTTCGCGTGGTGGCGCCGCAAAAGGAGGGGTATCTCCCGCTGCAGGGAGGTGTCTATTCGCCAGACGGACACTGCCGGGCGTTCGATCACAAGGCCGGCGGGACGCTCTTCGGTAGCGGCGCCGGCCTGGTCGTCCTCAAGCGCCTCGCCGACGCCATCGCCGACCGCGATGAGATTCACGCCGTGATCAAGGGGTCGGCGATCAACAACGACGGCGCCGTGAAATTCGGCTACACCGCACCTGGGCTTGAAGGGGAGGCCAAGGTGATCGGTGAGGCACAGCGCCTGGCGGGCGTCGATCCGGACGCCATTTCCTATGTCGAGACCCACGGCACCGGCACGCCACTTGGCGATCCGATTGAAGTCGCGGCTCTGACGCGCGCCTTCCGGGCCGGCACGCCGAAAAAAGGGTTCTGCGCCATTGGGTCGGTGAAGAGCAACATTGGTCATCTGGAGGCGGCTGCTGGTGTCGCCAGCCTGATCAAGACGGTCCTGGCGCTCAAGCACCGCACGCTGCCGCCCAGCCTGCATTTCGAACAGCCCAATCCGCAGATCGACTTCGCCAACAGTCCGTTCTACGTGAACGCCAGGTTGTCACCGTGGACCAGCGGCACAGGTCCGCGTCTCGCTGGCGTCAGCTCGCACGGCATCGGCGGGACCAATTCCCACGTCATTCTCGAAGAGGCGCCGGCCACCGAGCACTCTGCCAGCCAGCGGCCCTGGCGCCTGCTCGTGATCTCGGCCAAGACGGCGTCTGCGCTAGAGACCGCCACCACCAACCTGACGATGCACCTGCGTCAGCACCCCGAGATCGATCTGGCAGACGCCGCCTACACGACGCATGTCGGGCGCCGGGCGTTCGCTCATCGACGCGCTTTGCTGTGCCGCACTCACGACGAGACCCCAACGATCATCGCGTCCGTTCAGCCACCGCGCGACCGGCCGATGGTCTTCATGTTTCCGGGGCAGGGCACACAGTACGCGCGGATGGCCGAGGAGCTCTACCAGTCGGAGCCGGTGTTCAGGTCGGAAGTGGATCGCTGCGCCGACCTCCTCATCCCGCATCTCGGTCTCGACCTGCGCGAGGCGTTGTATCGCGGCGGGGCAGATGTGCAGCAGACGGCGCTGGCGCAGCCCGCGATCTTCGTCATCGAGTATGCCCTGGCGCGTCTGTGGATGGCGTGGGGCGTACGTCCGCAGAGCATGATCGGACACAGCGTCGGCGAATACGTCGCCGCCTGTCTAGCCGGCGTCTTCTCGCTGGAGGACGCCCTGACGCTGGTGAGCGTGCGCGGTCAGCTGATGCAGGCGTTGCCCCCGGGCGCGATGCTGGCCGTGGCGCTCCCTGAGTCCGAGCTGTTGCGGCTCCTGCCCGATGGCGTGTCGCTCGCAGCGGTGAATGGCCCAGCGCTCTGCACCGTCGCCGGCCCGATCGACGCGATCGAACGCCTCGCCCAGCGACTGAACGTCGAGCGCGTCGAGAGCCGTCGTCTGCATACCTCGCATGCGTTCCACTCGGGCATGATGGAGCCGATCCTCGACGCGTTCCACGCGCGTGTGAAGGCGGTGACGCTCAGTCCGCCGCGGCTGCCCTATGTCTCCAACCTGACCGGGGCATGGATGACCGCAGAGGACGCCACCGACCCGAGCTACTGGACGAAACACCTGCGGCACACCGTCCGTTTTGCCGACGGTCTCCAGGCGGTGCAGCGTGAGCCGGACACGATTCTGCTGGAAGTAGGACCTGGTCATACTCTGGGAACGTGTGCACGGCAGCAGTCGGGACGTTCACGAGATCAGCTGATCGTCGCGTCGA
>CADEEX010000572.1:1274-2495 GCA_902826465.1 uncultured Acidobacteriota bacterium | reverse complement strand
TTGCCGCCACTGGTCTACATCGGTCCGATGCCGGAAGATGCCGATATCATGGACGACAAGACGGGCAAGTGTCCGAAGTGCGGGATGGATCTGATCCCGATCCGTCTCGACTCGAAGTTCTGGTGCCCCACCCACCAGACAGTGGTGGTACGCGACGGCCCAGGCAAGTGCCCGCTCGACCAGAAGGAACTCGTGCAGGTGACGCTGTCTGAGTTCTGGACCTGCGCCGACAAGCCGGACACGAAGCTGCTCGAGCCAGGCAACTGCAGCAACGGCCGGCCCCGCGCCATCAAGTACGAACTCGCCGCCCATGGCGACCACAATCCGAAGCATGGCGGCATGTTGTTCATGGCATCCGACGCCTGGCACCACATCGAGGGCGTCTATCCACAACCGGGGCTGTTCCGCGTCCACTTCTACGACAACTTCACCAAGCCGATGGCGGCGAAGGGATTCAGCGGCTCTGTCGTGCTGCTCGATAAGCAGAACAAAGAGGTCGCGTCGTATCCTCTCGCCATCACCAGAAACGGACAGACGATGGAAGCCAGAATTCCGGCGCCGCAGTCGTCGCTGCCGCTGAATGCCGCGGTGAAAGTGAAGTTCAAAGCCGGCGAGAAGGACAACTTCTTCAACTTCCCGTTTGCGAAGCTGACGGTCGATCCGGTCCCGCCGACGCCGGCTCCGGCCGCGTCAACATCGACCGCCGCGCGCCCAGCCGCGCCGCGTCCAGCGGCGCCGGCCGTCGCCTCGGCAACCGCGCGTCCCTCACCCGCTCCGGCCGCTACGCCCAGCCCTGCGCCCGCCGCTCAGGCGCCGATGACCATGCCGATGCCAGCGCCGGCGGCACAAACTGCGCAGGCGCCGCTGATCCTCGACAGCCCGCTGAACATGCCGCCTGGACTCGCGGACGCCACCGACGAAACCAAGCTGCCGAAGGACGTGGCTGGCCTGCTCGCGGAGCTCGACACGCGCGCCAGCGAGGTGGCCAAACTCGTGAACGCCGGCGAACTCGCGCAGGTGTGGCTCCCCGCGATGGGCACCAAGACGGTGGCGCTGATGCTCGACACGCACGCCAGTGCATTGCCCGAGCGACAGCGCGCCGCGGCATCGGCCGCCGTGAAGCAGATCGTGATGGCGTCGTGGGAAATCGACAACTACGGCGACCTGGGTAACCTGCAGAAGATCAACGATGCTCATCGGCGGCTCGCGGCCGCTGTTCAG
>CADEEX010000572.1:0-1264 GCA_902826465.1 uncultured Acidobacteriota bacterium | reverse complement strand
TTCAGAGTCTCAAGGCTCTCTATGCGCAATAGTGTGGTCAAGTTCGTCATCGCCGCTTCGACAACAGCGCTCGTCATCCTGATCGCGTCCACCGGCACCAACGCGCACAAGGGGATCACGTCGAAGTACACCTACAACGACGACGTCTATCCGATCCTCAAGCAGAAGTGCGGCAGCTGCCATGCCGACAACGGACCGACGCCGATGTCGCTGCTGTCCTACACGGACAACGGTGGCGCCGTGGCGTGGGCCGAGTCGATTCGCGAAATGCTCATCGCCGAGGCGATGCCGCCGTGGTACGCAGACCCGACCGGACCGGCCGTGAAGAACAATCACGCGCTGACGCCGCGCGAACTCGTCGCGCGACGCGCGGGCCATGGCCGCCCGCCGCGGCGCGCGTTAACGTCGCGCGCATGTCGAGACTTCTTCCGCTCCTCGTGCTCGCGCTCGCCGCGGGCTGTGCGTCGAAACCCGCTGCCGACTCGTACGAGCCCGCTCGCGACACCGCGCAGCCGAACGACGCGTTCGCGCAGCGTTTCACCGGCCGCGCGCTGCGTTTCGACTACGCGCACCTCGGCACGCGCACCGAAGAGCACATCGCGGTCAGCGGCTACCGCCTCGAAGGGGCCTGGCCTGGGAGCCGCACGCAGCTCGTCGACACGACGAACACCGGCAAATACCGGTGGCGCATGTTCGACGCCGCGTCGGGAGACGAGCTCTATTCGCGCGGCTTCTGCAGCATCTACGGCGAGTGGGAGACCTCCGCCGACGCCAAGACGATGTGGCAGTCGTTCGAGGAGTCGCAACGTTTCCCCGAGCCGCGCGTGCCCGTGAAGCTCGCGCTCGAGAAACGCACGGACGCGGGCGGCTTCCGCGAGATCTGGCGCACCGAGCTCGATCCCGAGAGCCGTTTCGTCGACCGCTCCGCGCTCGCGCCGCGCGGTGAAGTGATCTCGATCGTCGAACACGGCCCCGCCGCGACCAAGGTCGACCTTCTCTTCGTCGCCGACGGCTACACGGCGGCCCAGCGTGCGAAGTTCGTGGACGACGCGACGCGTTACGCGCACGTGCTGCTCGGCACCGAGCCGTTCAAACGCCGCGCGACGGACTTCAACGTGCGCGCGCTCTTCGTGCCCGTGCAGGGGAGCGGCATCTCGAACCCGCGCAAAGGTGTCTGGCGCGCCGGCGCGTTCGGTCTCTCGTTCAACGCGTTCGACTCGGACCGCTACGTGCTCACGTTCTCCGACAAGACGCTGCGCGAAGC
>CADEEX010000571.1 GCA_902826465.1 uncultured Acidobacteriota bacterium | reverse complement strand
CATGTCAGGGGCCGGCGGATAGAAGCTGCGGCCCATCTCGGTGTTGCCACTGCCGTCGTTGGCGTGGCACGACGCGCAGTGATCCGCGAAATGCGCGAGTCCCTCCTCGATGCCCCCCGGCGTCGGCGGCACCGGGTTCACCGCACTGCGTACCACGCGGGGCGTGGCCAGGCTGCGCATGGTGAGAGCGATCGATGACTCAATGGCACTTGGCGCGACCCGCGTGCTCAGCCCCTTGCTGGCGATGGCGTATACGGCAAGGACGCCGCCGACAATCGCAGCGGCGACAAGTAGAAGCAAGGCACGGAGCACGGCTCTCATCGGATGAGTCCTTCCTCGCCACGGCGCACACCGGGCGTGGCTACGCAACGAGCTACGAATGATTTGGAGCGAAACGGAGCGCGCGGACGGCGCTCACGCGGGGTGGATCAGATGCGGAGTGCGATCGGAGCCCTGGGAGGGGCTGGTGGTGCTATCGGCACACGTGGCGGCAAGGTTCCGACGACCGCGCGCGTCAGCAGGAATGACGCGACCGGAGCCGCAGGCGGTGCGGCGATGGACTTCACGTCGACGCGATCAACTCCAAGGCGGGCGACGAATGCGAGCTGACTCGACGAGCAGCAGTTATCGCAGGGTCCGCGCAGGCGCGCCTCAGTCACATCCGGCGCGGCCGAGCTGTGGTGCGCGACCGGTGACGGGGCCTCGTGATGCGTCGGTGTCCCATGGTGGCTGTGGCCGGCGACGATGGGAGTCGCGGATTCGCCTTCGCGTTCCTCTGCCGACATTCCTTCGTGCGAGGCAGCGATGCCCACGCCCTCCATGCAGAGGCCCAAGCACGCCGACAGCACCGCCGGAGATCCGGACAGCGCAATTATCATCGCGAGACTGGTCAGTCGGTGGGCCAAGGTCGCCACGTGGTGACTATATACCAATGGCGCACAGGACCGAGGTCTCCTTTGTCGCCAGCCACGGGATCTACGGGGCGCCACGCGTGTTCCTCGATCTCAGAGAAGCCGGCGAAACGTGCAGCAAGCACCGCGTCGCTTGCCTGATGCGCGAGCATGAGCTCCGTGCGCTGCATGGCTTTCGCATCCGGCGGATGGCCGTCGGCAAGCCGTCCGTCCTGATTCCCCATCTGCTGAAGCGCCAGTTCACCGTCACGCGGCGCAACAAGGCCCGCGTGACGGACATCACCTACATCCGCACCTGGCAGGGCTGGTTGTATCTCGCGGTGGTGATGGATCTCTTCTCGCGGAAAATCGTCGGATGGGCGACCGCGCCGACCATCCATCGGGAGGTCGTGTTGAACGCGGTACTGATGGCCGTGCGGACGCGGCGGCCGCGTGGCACCGTCATCCACTCGGATCAGGGCACGCAGTTCGGCAGCGACGCGTGGCGGCGGTTCTGCCGCTCGAACTATCTCGAACCCAGCATGAGTCGCAAGGGCAACTGCTGGGACAACGCGGTGGTTGAGTCCTTTTTCGGCAGTCTGAAAAAGGAGCGCGTCAAGAAGCAGATCTACAAGAATCGGTCGCTCGCTGAGGCCGACGTTCGAGACTACATCGAGACGTTCTACAATCCGTCACGTCGGCACAGCCACCTCGATGGTGTGAGCCCGGACCAGTTCGAAGTGGCTCACCGAGTGTCCAAAAGAGGGGTCCACTGAATCCTGGGAACTCCACTCGCTCGTCTTCCTGTTGTTGAGGTGGCGCAGAGGGGGTCGTCCAGAATCCTTTGTCCTCGGCGCCTAGAGTGAATTCAGAACGGCCGATGATGTGATCTGTGCGGCTGCGCCTCCCACGAACGTGACAATGCCAGCGCACTTATCGACAATGCGCTGAGACTCTCATGACGTACCAACCTTTCTCGTGACCTCAGTCACCGGGCTGCTGCCGTTGTCGACCACCGCTTGCGTGACCTTCCGACCGGGCTGGCAGCACATCGCCAGCCCGGATGAATAAGTCGCTGCTTACCGGGCGATGGCGGCGGCATGGTCTTTGTGCATCGTCGCCACCTCGCGGGCTTCCTTGGCGGCGTCGCGATAGCCGTCGGCGACGCGGTCGCAGTGCGCGGCAATCGTCGCTGCCGACGCCACCTTTGTCGTCGCTCTCCACGATTTGGCGTAGGCGTTGTGGTTGCGAGCATCCTCTTCATAGCGCGCGGCGAGCGCCGCAAAGTGTTGCTCGAGCTTCTGGTGATCAGCGGCGCTGGTCGCGCGTGCGGCCAGGTCGGCTAGCTCCGTATCGCTCAGGCTGCCGGCAGTGGCGGTCCCGGCGCTGCGGGTACTTGGGACGGGCGGTTGGTAGACCGCTCCACCTGCAAGCTGCCCGTGGTCTGAAGCGAGGGTGCGCAATGAGGTCTCAAGCTGTCGGCTTGTATCAGCCAGCTTCTTGCAATGCGCCGTGATGCTCGGCACCATGTAGGCGAGCTTGCCGTTGCGTGCGTAGGATTGCGGAGTCGATTCGTGCTGCTTTGTTTCCGCGGCGGCTTTTTCTGCCA
>CADEEX010000570.1 GCA_902826465.1 uncultured Acidobacteriota bacterium | reverse complement strand
TGAAATGCGTCGCCTTCAGGGCCGACTCCGAGAACAGCACGCCGTTGTTGGCGACAATGCCGACCAGCATGCCGTGCACGTGCGCGAAGCCGGTGACGAGCGTCGCGCCGTAGCGTTCCTTGAACTCGTCGAAGCGCGATCCGTCCACGACGCGCGCGATGATTTCGCGCACGTCGTACGGCGTGCGGATGTCGGCGTTGACGATGCCGTAGATCTCTTTCGGGTCGTAGCGGGGCGCCTCGACGGCGAGGGTGTCAGTCGGGGACACGAATCCGCGCGGCAGCGTCGACACGATCGTCCGGCACAGCTCCAGGGCATGCGCGTCGTCGTCGGCCAGGTAATCGGCAACCCCCGAAAGACGGGTGTGGACGTCGGCTCCGCCAAGGTCTTCGGCGGTGACGGTCTCGCCGGTGGCGGCTTTCACGAGCGGGGGACCGCCCAGGAAGATGGTGCCGGTCCCCTTGACGATGATGGTTTCGTCGGACATCGCCGGCACGTAGGCGCCGCCGGCGGTGCACGATCCCATCACCACGGCGATCTGCGGAATCTGCTCGGCCGACATGCGCGCCTGGTTGTAGAAGATGCGGCCGAAGTGCTCGCGGTCGGGGAACACCTCGGACTGCATCGGCAGGAACGCGCCACCGGAGTCGACCAGGTAGACGCACGGCAGCCGGTTCTCGAGCGCCACCTGCTGGGCCCGGAGGTGCTTCTTCACCGTCATCGGGTAATAGGTGCCACCCTTGACCGTGGCGTCGTTGGCGACGATCACCACGTCGCGCGAGGCGACCCGTCCAATGCCGGTGACGATGCCCGCGCAGGGCGCTTCGTCGTCATACAGGCGATAGGCCGCCAGGGCCGACAGTTCCAGGAACGGTGAGCCCGCATCGAGGAGGAGGTCGATCCGTTCGCGGACCGGGAGCTTGCCCTGGTCGCGGTGTCGTTGAAGGTATTTGAGCCCACCGCCCTGCCGGATGGTGGCGGTGCGCTGCCTCAGCTCGTCCACGAGCCGCTGCATCCGTTCCGTGTTGGCCTTGAAGGTCTCGTCCGTCGGAACGACGTGCGACTCGATCGCGCGCATCTACCAGCCGCAGCAGTCTGTCTTGAAGCCGCACTCGGGACACCGCCACACGGCGTGCATCCGATACATCTCGGCCTTGCCGCAGCGTTCGCACATCATGCGATCCTGCTCGGCTGGAGAAATGGCAGAGGTTTTGAGTGGGGTGATGGTGCGACCGGGGCGCGAAACGGGCGTCTGGTCGGACATTGGCGGAATTATCGCACAGGGCTGCACGGTTCGGCTCTGCGGAGCCAACTCTGCGTTGTAGTAAAACGATACGCTCGAGCGTAACCTGTATGACATGGCTACGGATCGAGCACTGACCAGGAGCATGAGCGTGAAGCGCAAAAGACGTGTACTGGCTATCGATGATGAACCGTCGATGACCGAGTGGCTGAAGATTCTGCTCGAGCATGCGGGCTACGAGGTGAAGACCGCCCTCATCGGCACGCGGGGCGAGGAAATCTTCAAGACCTGGCACCCTGATGCGGTCATCACCGACATGATGCTGCCGGATATCGACGGCATCGATGTGGTCCGGAAGTGCAAGCAGCTCGACCCGGAAGTGGAAGTGATCGTGATCACTGGCCAGGGGAACATTCCGAAGTCGGTGGAAGCGGTCAAGGCCGGGGCGTTCGACTTCCTCGAGAAGCCGATCGACCAGGAGCGCCTGCTCGACAAGCTCGAGAAGGCGATCAAGCAGCGGACGTTGATTGACGAGAACGAGCAGCTGAAGCAGAAGCTGCAGGATCGCTACAAGTTCAACAACATCATCGGCCGCAGCAAGAAGATGCAGGAGCTGTTCGACCTGGTGGAAAGCGTGGCGGCCAGCGAGGCCAACATCCTGATTCAGGGCGAGAACGGCACCGGCAAGGAGCTCATCGCCAACGCCATTCACTACAACAGCAAGCGGTCGAAGGGGCCGTTCATCAAGATCAACTGCGCCGCCATTCCGAAGGATCTGATCGAGTCGGAGCTGTTCGGCTACAAGAAGGGCGCGTTCACTGGTGCGGCGGCGGACAAGGAAGGGCTGTTCGAGATGGCGGAGGGGGGCTCACTGCTCCTCGACGAGATCGGCGAAATGCCGCCGTATCTGCAGACCAAGCTGCTCCGCGTGTTGCAGGAGCGCGCCTACCGCCCGATTGGCAGCGACCGCATCGTGCATGTCGACTTCCGCCTGATCTGCGCCACCAACGTCGACATGGACGCGGCGCTCAAGGACGGGCGCCTGCGCGAAGACCTCTACTTCCGCATCAACACCATTGCGTTGCGGGTGCCGCCGCTGCGCGAGCGCAGCGAAGACATTCCGCTGCTGTGCGACTACTTCATCGAGAAGTTCAAGAATCAGTATCAGCGTGGCACAAAGGTGCTGTCGCCGGCGGTCTACCATCTGCTCATTCGCAACCGCTGGCCCGGCAACGTCCGCGAGCTCGAGAACGCGATCGAGCGCTCGATTCTGG
>CADEEX010000569.1 GCA_902826465.1 uncultured Acidobacteriota bacterium | reverse complement strand
CCTGGCGTGAGTTCAGCCGCAATCCGGGCATCTCGAGAAATTCGCTGCGCGCCCGCGTCAGCCACTGATCCACGTGAATGTCAGTCATGCGTATCTCCATCGCTAGCAGTTCTGGGCGTTTGGATGTCGATACGGGTAAGAGGTTACGGAAGGGTGCCGTAACCGAATAGAGCGACGCGCATCCAACTCGCCGATGACCTCGCTGCGGCAACATTGGCCGGAATACGTGATTGAGGCGGGCGCCCTCGCCAGCTTTATGGTGTCGGCCACCCTCTTTGCCACGTTGCTCCAACACCCCGCCTCACCCCTGTCCTCGCTGATTCCGAATTCGGCGCTCGGCCGAGTGCCAATGGGCGTCGCGATGGGGCTGACGGCCGTGGCGATCATCTACTCGCCCTTCGGACGGCGATCGGGCGCCCACATGAATCCCGTCGTGACCCTCACGTTCTTTCGACTCGGCAAGGTCTCGGCGGCGGATGCGATCGGCTATGTCGCGGCCCAGTTTGCGGGTGGCGTGTTCGGGACGGTGGCCGCCAGCCTCGCCTTGCGAGGCCTGCCCGCCGACCCTTCCGTCCATTTCATCGCCACGCTGCCAGGCATATCTGGCGCGCCGATCGCCTTCATCGCCGAAGCGATGATCTCGTTCGCGCTGATGTTGACCGTCTTGCTGTTCTCGAGTCACGACGCCTCAGCGCCGTTCACCGGCATCGCCGCCGGTCTTCTGGTCGCCATCTACATCGTGATCGAAGCACCACTGTCAGGCATGAGCATGAACCCGGCGCGCACTTTCGGCCCGGCGCTCTTCACGCACAGCCTGGATTGGCTTTGGCTCTACATCTCGGCTCCGCTCCTCGGCATGTTGTCGGCCGCGGAGTTGTTCGTTCGCATCAGAGGGTTCGCGCGCGTGCGGTGCGCCAAGCTCCACCACACTCACGGCGTCCGCTGCATCTTCCGATGCGGTCATCCCCCTTCTCTCTCGGAGTCACACGTATGAGCACGAATCACTATGACGTCATCATTATCGGAAGCGGAGCTGGCGGCGGCACGCTGGCCCACCGCCTCGCCCCGTCGGGCAAGCGAATTCTGATCCTGGAACGTGGCGACTACGTCCGGCGAGAGAAGGAGAACTGGAGCTCTCGCGCCGTCAACGTCGAGGGGCGCTACAACACGCGCGAAACGTGGAGGGACAAAGCCGGTCAGCCGCTTCATCCGCATACCAACTACAACGTCGGTGGCAACACCAAGTTCTACGGCGCGGCCCTGTTCCGCCTCCGAGAACGCGACTTCGACCGACTCGTGCATCAGGACGGCGTCTCGCCGGCGTGGCCCATCTCGTACCGCGACCTCGAGCCGTATTACACCGAAGCCGAGCGCCTCTATCAGGTGCACGGCCAGCGAGGCAGTGACCCGACGGACCCCTGGAGCAGCGCGCCATATGCCCATCCGCCGATGTCGCATGAACCGCGTATCCAGAAGCTGAGCGACGATCTCAGCGCGATCGGCTGGCAACCGTTTCCGGTACCGGTCGGTGTGATGTTCAACGAAACGGATCCGCAGAAGAGCCGGTGCATCCGCTGCAATACTTGCGACGGCTTTCCGTGTCTGGTCGGCGGGAAGAGCGATGCGCAGGTGGTCTGCGTCGATCCGGCGCTCGCCTGGCCCAACGTCACGCTGTTGACCGGCGCCAAAGCGCTCCGCCTCGAGACGAGTGCGACCGGGCGCGAGGTCTCCGCGGTGATCGTTGAGATCAAGGGGCAGTCTGAACGGCTGACCGCCGACATCGTGGTGTCGTCGTGCGGCGCCATCAATTCAGCCGCACTGCTGCTGCGCTCGGCCAGCGATCGCCACGTCAACGGCCGCGCCAACGTCTCGGGCGTCGTCGGGCGCCATTACATGGGACACATCAACTCGGTATTGCTGGCCATCTCGCGCACGCCGAACCCGACCGTGTTCCAGAAGACGCTCGCCGTCAACGACTTCTATTTCGGAGACGACGACTTTCCGTTTCCGATGGGGCACATCTCATTTGTCGGCAAGCTTGACGCCATCGCGCTGTCGGCTGGCGCTCCCGCAATCGTTCCAGGGATGACGCTCGACATCATGGCGAAACACTCGCTTGACTTCTGGCTCACGTCCGAAGACTTGCCCGATCCGGAAAACCGGGTGGAGCTCGACCGCAACGGCGACATCGTGCTCCGCTATACACCCAACAACGACGCGGGCCACAAGGCGCTGATCAAGCGGCTGGAGTACGCGCTGCAACATCTCGACATGCACCCCCATCTGATCCCGCGACATCTATTCGTCGGCAATCGGATTCCCCTGGCCGGCGTCGCGCACCAGAACGGCACCATCCGCTTTGGACGCGATCCGAAAACATCAGCGCTCGATATCCACTGCAAGGCCCACGAACTCGACAACCTGTATGTCGTCGACGGCAGCTTCTTTCCCTCGAGCGGTGCCGTGAATCCGGCGCTGACGATCATCGCCAATGCCCTCCGCGTCGGTGATCACTTGCTCCA
>CADEEX010000568.1 GCA_902826465.1 uncultured Acidobacteriota bacterium | reverse complement strand
TCAAGCGGAAGTACGAGATCAACTCGAAGCGCAGATGATCCTGAATCACAATGACGCCATCGAGTTCCTCGTCGAGAACGCCGCCGACATCGGATTCAATCGCTACACCATCCTCAATCTTCACGGCATCCTGGCGAACAACCTTCTCGCCGACCCGACCGCCGCAGGACGATTACGGCATATCAGCGTCGGCATCGGCGGCTCGGTCTATCACCCACCGGAAACGCCCCATCTGATCGAAGAATGCTTTGCCCAGCTCCTCGCAACAGCCAGCGCCATCACCGACCCGTTCGAACAGGCCTTCTTTGCGATGGTGCATCTGCCGTACCTCCAGCCTTTCGATGATGTGAACAAGCGCGTACGCGCGTGGCCGCCAACATCCCGTTTATCAAGGCGAACCTCTCGCCGCTCTCCTTCACGGATGTGCCGCGCGACCTCTACTCTCACGCCACGCTCGGCGTTTACGAATTGAATCGCACCGATCTCCTGCGTGATGTCTTCATCTGCGCCTATGAGCGATCGGCCGACCGCTATGCAGCCATCCAGCAATCGCTCGGCGAACCCGACCCGTTCCGGTTGCGCTATCGCGAGGCCTTACGGACGTTGATCGCGCATATCGTGCGCGCGCCCATGGACAGGGCGTCCGCCGTCGGCCATATCAGCGAGTGGACGCACGGCCACATCGAGGAGGTTGACCGCGCCGCGTTCCGCAGCGCCGCCGAAGACGACCTGCTCGGACTGCACGAGGGCAACTTCGCGCGCTACAGCCTCAGGCCTGCGGAGTTTCAGGCCTGGCAGGCGGCGTGGGGGCCGGGATAAGACCCCTGCTCCAGCTCGCGCTTCAACGCAGCGACCATCCGCTCCACCGTCATCCCAACGGTCCACTGAACGTTCAGACACTTCGCCCCTGTCCTAAAGCGTCGCGAAGCACCGTGCCTATTGCGCGAGATGCGGGGGGCAGCAAGGGCGTTGGCCCCTACTTCGTGAAATTGTTGGGAAATCTGGAAGGAAGTTGGCGGTGAGGCAGGGATTCGAACCCTGGGTACAACTTTAAGGTCGTACAACGGTTTAGCAAACCGCCGCTTTCGGCCACTCAGCCACCTCACCGCGGACCCCCAAGTATACGGCAGGAGGCACCCGGCGCGGGCAGCGCCGAGTGCCTCCTGGCTCTCCCAGGGATTTCGAGCGCGGTTAGCGGCTGCGACGGGCGCGGACCGTCACGTCGGGCTTCGAGACCGTCACGCTGATCTTCTGAAGGTCGCGTTTGGTGGGTGTCGCGGCGTACTCCAGTGCGTAGTAGCTGCTGGTTTCGCCCCAGACCAGGTCGATCGCCTTCGTAAGGTCGTTCCGGTTGTAGAACACCGTGCCGCCGGTCTGGGCAATGAGCCCGTCGGCGTTGATTCGGACGTTGCCGCGAAGTCCGACCGGATCGATGACATACACGCTCACGTTCGCCTTCGCCGCAGCGTTCAGTGCCTTGACCCAATGCGGCCACTCCAGCTGATACTCCCGCTGCACCGGTTCCCAGATGTCGAATACGTAGGGAGAACCGATGAAGACAATGGCGCGACGCGACGTATCAATGTCGGCCATTTCATTCGACAGCCGTGCCACGAGGTCGAGAATGTCTCGCGGCGAGCGCATGCTGAGAGGCTCGCCCATCGGGGCGCGATACTCGGCAATTCGCGACAGCATCTCTTCGCGGTTGCCGGCCACTTCGTCCTTCGCCGAGTACGCGTAGCGAACGACCGACACCTGATCGTTGGCTGACGCCGCGTCCAGGAAACCACGCGCCACAGTCTGGACCCGCATGGTCAGTTCCGGATCGGTGCCGCCTGCGCCGAGCACGAGGGTGACCGCACGACCGCGCGTCGCGCTGTCGCCAATGGTGGTGGCCTTGAACGTCGTGACCGGAACCGTCTTGCCGTTCTCGATAATCTTGAAGTCGTTAGCCGTCAGATTCCGGACCGGCGACCCGGCCTTGTCGACCACGACGGCTGAGAGGGTGAATCGCTCAGAGTCTGACTGCAGATCGGCCGCCACAAGACCCGCTCCAGCGGTCGCGGCCAGCACCACAGCCATTGCCATCATCGACGTCTGCTGTCTCACGAGTGCCTCCTCGGCGCGTCGGGCGCCTGGCTCATTGCGATGCCGCCTGCTGCACGATGGATGCCGTATGGCGCGTCAGGTTACTTCAAAGAAGCCGCGATTCGAGGCCATCTTCTGTCCGGTCAAACGAGCAGTCGCCGGTGGGAGACGACCTCCCCACGGGTCAGAAACGGACGCCACCGCCGACCGCCACCCGGAGTTCGTGGCTCAAGAAATGCTCGTCGGTGACCGCTCCTCCGCCACCGATTCGCGACCCCGGATAGCGCAGGGCTCGGTCGCCGACGTCGACTCGGAGGAAGGTGCGATCGGTGGTGCTGACCTCGACGCCACCGCCGAGATCGAAGGCGGCCACGTTGAGGCCGGAGGCCAGGACGCAGGCCAGAGGCGGCGGAAAGATGGCCACGCAGGCGAATGGCTC
>CADEEX010000567.1 GCA_902826465.1 uncultured Acidobacteriota bacterium | reverse complement strand
GATCGGCCCGACCTTCGCCGCCGCCTGCCGGCTCTGCCTCGACTGCAGCGGTCGCGTCGTGGTCACTGGGATGGGCAAGTCGGGCCATGTGGGCGGCAAGATCGCCGCGACGCTGGCCAGCACGGGCACCCCGTCGTTCTTCCTGCATCCGGCCGAGGCCAGCCACGGCGACATCGGCATGATCACGCGCCGGGATGTGGTCGTGGCCTTGTCGAATTCAGGCGAAACGGAAGAGCTGGTCAGGATCCTGCCCGTGATCAAGCGCATCGACACACCGCTGATTGCACTGACCGGCCGTCCCGACTCGACGCTCGGGCGGGCAGCGAACGTCGTCCTCGATGTCAGCGTCGCGGAGGAAGCCTGCCCGCTGAACCTCGCACCGACCGCCAGCACCACCGCGGCATTGGCGATGGGCGACGCGCTGGCAGTCGGTGTCCTTGAAGCGCGGGGTTTCACCGAACAGGATTTCGCACTATCGCATCCGGGTGGCAGTCTCGGCCGGCGGCTACTGCTGCACGTCGCCGATGTCATGCGCAGCGGGGACAGCCTGCCGCAGGTTGCGCCCGGCGCCCCGCTCAAGGAAGGGCTGCTGGAAATGAGCCGCAAGGGCCTCGGCATGACGACCGTGCTCGACAAGGACGGCAAGCTGCTTGGCGTTTTCACCGATGGCGACTTGCGGCGCGTGCTGGACCGCACGCTCGACCTGAACGGCGTGACGATGCGCGACGTGATGACTGCGAATCCAAAGTCCGTGCAGCCCCGCATGCTGGCCGCCGAAGCGGTGCACCTGATGGAAAACCACCGGATCACCGCGCTGCCTGTCGTGGACGGAACCAATACGGTCGTCGGCGCACTGAACGTCCATGACCTGCTGCGCGCCGGCGTGATGTAAAACCGTGGCGGACACCCCTCAACAGCGTGCTGCCGATATCCGCTTGCTGGTGCTGGACGTCGACGGCGTCCTTACCGACGGGCGTCTGTACTTTTCGCCGCAGGGCGAGGAAATGAAGGTCTTCCATGTCCGCGACGGGGCAGGCATCGTCCAGGTGCTGCGCGCAGGGATCGCCGTGGCCGTGATCTCCGGGCGCGACTCGCGCGCGGTGGAACGCCGCATGTCCGAACTCGGCGTCAGCTGGGTGCGGCAAGGCGTGAGTGACAAACTCGCCGCCCTGCGTGAGATCCTCGACATCCTGGGACTCGGCCCCCAGGCCGTGGCCTGCATCGGTGACGACACGCCCGACCTGCCGCTGCTGGCGAACGCCCGTCTGGGCGTGGCCGTCGCAGACGCGCACCCCTCCGTGCGCGACAAGGCCCACTTCGTGACGCGACTGCCGGGCGGCCAAGGGGCCGTACGAGAAGTGTGCGACCTGCTCCTTGCCGCACTCGGAACGCCGAAGCCATGAGCGGCCTGAGCTGGAAATGGGTGTGGATGACCGGGCTCATTGCCGCGGCGATCGCAAGCTACGGGGTCCTGATCCGGTCACCCGACAACGAAGTGGCTCCGGCAGAACGCCCGGTCCAGCCGGGTTACTACCTGACGGGCGCGACGCTCACGATCACGCAGCCCGACGGCAGCGAGCGCATGAAGCTCGTCGCGGACCGGATCGAGGAACACGTTGCCGACAAGAGTTACGCGGTGCAGGGCGTCCACATGGACTATCGCACTGCGCCCGGTGGCCCCTGGACGCTTCGGGCCGACACGGCCGCGGTGCCTGCCGACCTCGCCACCGTCGAGTTCAACGGCAACGTCGAAGTCCGCGGCGGCGAGACTGCGGAATCAGGCGTCATCCGCACCGCGGCGCTGACGCTCAACATGAAGGACAATGTCGCACATACTGCGCAACCCGTGACCATCGAGTTCGCGGGGCAGCGCCTGAACGCCACCGGGCTCAGGGCCGACCTCGAGCGGGAAACGCTGCAACTGGAATCCGGAGTGAATGGACGCTTTGAATAACAAGGGGCCAGTCAGGCTGCTCACGCTGGCCTTGGCGACCGGCTGTCTGGCGCTCCTGGGGCTGCCGGGGTCGGCCGCCTCGGGTGCCACGCTCGCAGATGCGACGAAGCCGATCTCCCTCGACGCCGCCTCGACCAACTTCGACTATCGCAACAACCTGCTGACCTTCCGCAAGGTGCGCATTGCCCAGGGAGGCATGTCGGTGGAGGCCGACGAAGCCACCGCGACGGGCCTCGATTTCGAGAACAGCGAATGGCGCTTCATGGGCGCGGTGCACATCCGCATGCCGAACGGGCTGCTCAATTCCGACTCGGCCACGATCACGTTCCGCAACAACCTGATCACCAATGCGAAGATCGCGGGCTCGCCTGCCGACTTCCAGCAGGAGCGCGTCGAACAGCAGGTGGCCCGCGGTCGCGCCGGCACGATCGAGTACGACGTGGCCCGCGGCACCATCGAGCTCAGGGACAAGGCGTGGCTCTCGGACGGCAAGAACGAGATCACGGGCCAGACGCTCGTTTACGACATGGCCAAGGAACGCGTGATCGCCAATCCGGGCGAGCAGGATCCGGGCGGCGTCAGCATCACGA
>CADEEX010000566.1 GCA_902826465.1 uncultured Acidobacteriota bacterium | reverse complement strand
CGGAGAGATGTCCGAGTGGTTGAAGGAGCACGCTTGGAAAGCGTGTGTAGGGGAAACCCTACCGAGGGTTCGAATCCCTCTCTCTCCGCCAATCCTCGCTGCGCTCGGTCTCGGCGGAGCGAGAGGGCTTCGGTGGCCAGTCAGCCTCCGGTTTCACCTCGGCCGACAGGCCGAATCCCAACACGTTCGAGTTTCGCTGCGCTCACTCCGGTCGGAACGACTTCAGCGGCATTGCTTCGCTCGCCCGACGGTCCATGGGTACTCCGCGTCGGGGATCGGCGTGCCGCTTGCGGCGGACGTGAGAGCGAGCCGGCGCGGCGCTTTTGACCGGAACGCGAACGCAGCGATTCATCCAATCGCCTTCCTCGACCGCGATCCATGATGTCGGGCATGCCACGTCTGCGGAGGACGTGGTCAACAGGTGCCGGGTGAAGCTGCTAGGCGATTGGGAAGCGGGAGGGCTCGAGCGAAGTGAGCGTTCCCCGGGTCGCGACCCGTCCGACCGCACGCGGCTCGCCGATCCCCGACGCGGTTCACCATCGTTGCGATGTCGAACACTCCGGCGAAGGTGAGGTCCAATGAGGCGGGCGCGTCGTACAATCGGCGCGTCTCTTCCACAGGAGCCCGCATGAAGACGATGCCGCGAACGATGGTCTCGACGCTGATCGCCGTGTCGACGTCCGGAGTCCTGATGGCGCAGGCGCCGCAGCTCAGCATTCGTATGGGCTACTGGGAGATCGCGACGACCATCAACATGGGTGGTGCGGCCCCGGTCGTCGACACCAGCAAGATGTCGGCGCAGCAGAAGGCTCAGGTCGAAGCGATGATGCAGGCGATGACCAAGCCGCAAACGATCACGGACAAGCAGTGCATCACTCGCGAAGACTTCGAGCGTGAACTCCTGTTCAATCGCGACCCGGACGACGACTGCACCCAGCTGCTGACGACCAACACCGCCACCGTGCTCGAAGGCACCATCACCTGCAAGGGCGACAACGCCATGACCGGCACGATGCGCATCCAGGCGTCGTCGCCAACCGCCTTCAGCGGCGCGATGCGTTCGTCAGGAAGTCAGGGTGGACGTCAGATCACAATGAGCGCGACGATGGACGCAAAGTTCGTCAGCGCCACCTGCCCTAAGGAATAGTTCCAGGTTCCAGGGTTCCAGGGTTCCAGGGTTCCTGGGTTCCTGGGTTCCTGGGTTCCTGGTTCACCAGGCGATCGATCGCGTGATGCCGAGCGTCGGGAAGTTCTCGGTGCCGACGAAGCTGCTGTGGCACAGGCGCCACTGGTTGTTCTCGACGACGGCACTGACGTAATCGATCCCGTTGACGACGAACCTGGCGTTGCCACGCGTCTTGTCCTGTCCTTCCCAGTGCACGCCGAACGACGAACAGGCGTCGACGTTGTTCTGTGGGCGCCCATCCGAGGTGAAGCAGGTCGATCGGAAGTTCAGGATGAATGGTTCGCGCCGGGAAATGCGAAATGCCGCGACGTCCTCGATGACCTCGCGCTGATTCTTCTCGACGTCGAATGCTTCTCCTGAGCGGCCGTCGCCGCGGTCGCAGGTCGGCGAGAAGTTGTGCAGCACGGTATCAACCGGCAACTGCTGCGTGAAGCGGGTCAGGAAGTCTTCGCCCATGTCGAGCACTTCCTTCTTCGAATCGTGCACCTGCATCACGAAGCCGAACGGCACCGCCATCTGCATGTGGGTCACGGCACCTTCGGCAAACGTTTCGATAATTCCCAGCGTGGCGGTAATTGCCTTGGGTGCCGGACTCACACCGTCCGGCACGCGCCAGCTCGTGGTGCCGTCCGTGGTCGGCGTGAATGTGCCTTCGCCGGTCCACTCGTAGGCCAGCGTCGCACCAGACTCGGCGTTCGAGACTGAGGGGATCAGCGTCATCGAGTCGCCGATGTTCGCGAAGCCACTGGGCTGGTTCGCACGGGGACCCACGCTGCGGACGCTCGAGATGGTCGGCGGCAGGTTGTTGCCCGTCGGCGCAAAGAACGTGAAGCCCCGAGCCAGCGTGGCGCTCTTGCCGGCAGACGACACCACCACGTCGCTCGCGCCCGCTGTGGGCGTGGCGCCGATCGTGGCGGTCAGCGACGTCGTGCCCTGCAGGGTGACTTTGGTCGCGGGCACGCCCGCCACTGTGACCGTCGTGTCCGTGCCAAACTCGCTGCCGGTCACGGTAACGGCGGTGCCGCCGGTGGTGCTGCCCATCGCTGGCGAAATCGAGGTGACCTTCAATGCCGGCGCCGTCGGCGCCGTGGGCGAATTCGAGCAGTTGGCTGCCGCCAACATCGACGCGCAGACGGCAGTGAGAATCGCGGCGCGGATCCGCGACTGTTGCGGCGAGAGATTCAGCATGTCTTAGTGAATGGGAAACGGCGCTGGCGCGCTGCCAGTCACCGGATCGTAGAGGGGGTTGGAGGGATCGTTCGGCAGCACGATGCCGATGCGAGGGGCTGCGGGCTGCTCGCTGGCGACCCAGGCGGTGTAGATGAGATCGCGCAGTACGGTAGCGCCCTCGGTGGTGCAGG
>CADEEX010000565.1 GCA_902826465.1 uncultured Acidobacteriota bacterium | reverse complement strand
TGCCAGGTGGTGATGCCTGAGTCGATGACGGCGACGCCGACGCCTTGACCGGAATAGCCGAGCAAGTCCTGCACGACATCGGCCGAGGTCGCGCGAGTGGAATAGTAGTCGGCCGCCCAGATGGGACGATCGACATGCGCGCTCGTGACGTCGACCTGCGCCGCCACTTGCGCGAGCGCGGAGTCGGGCACGTCGAGCACGTAGCCGTTGATAACGTTGAGACGGTCGCCGCGCTGGTATTGCCGCAGCGCGGCCGGCAGGGCCTGTCCTTCACCAACCTGAACCACGACGCGCGAACGGCGCCAGCCCGCCGCCTGGGACGCGCGGCGCGTCAGTTCGTGGTCGAGCTTCTGTCGGCCGACTCGGCGAGGCATCGGCTGGCCGACGGCATCGGCGTTCAGCGAAAGCGTGAGGGCGACTAGACCAAGCGCGACCGCCAAACCGCGACGACCGGCGACGTAACCAAAGATGAGTTGGCTCATGGCGATTGGGGTGTTTAGCAAAGGGAAGTCCACCCCGACTATGTCGGCCATAACTCGCTGAACTTTAAGGTGTTGGGGAGACTAGGACGGCGAATGGCGGTGTCAAGATGTGACGCACCAGCTGTGCCTTTTCGGAACAAGCACAGCCGTTTTCGATGCCACGCCGCTCGTCACCCGCGTTCGAATCTGTCTCACAAGTGTCTTTATTGCAATTACTTACGCCAATATTCGCACCGCTGCCGAACGTGGCACCATTCGGCCACGGTCGCGCGGGAAGTCGATTCCCAATGTCTCAGAACTACCCGCGGTAATAAACCTGGGGCGAGCGGGACGGGCGGCGCTAGATCGCCTCGTCGATACTTCGAGGCCAGTCGTCCTTCAGCAGCCGCGACATCGACCGATCAGCGAGCAGGCGGCCGCCGGTCTGGCAGCGCGCGCAGTAATTGCACTCGTTGCTGGCGTAGACGATGTGCTGGACCGGAGTGCCACAGACGGGGCACGGCTGCTTGTACTTGCCGTGCACCGCCATCTCGTCGTGGAAGGCGGTCACCTTGTCCGGAATCTCTCCTCGGGCTCGTTCGCGCAGGCGCGCAATCCAGGTGGTGAGCGTGCGCCGCGTCGCGTCGAAGAGCCGGGCACTCTCTTCGTCGGACAGTGACCGCGACAACTTCAGCGGGGAGAGTTGGGCCGCATGCAGGATCTCGTCGGAGTAGGCGTTGCCGATGCCAGAAAACAGCCGCGGATCGGTCAGCGATCGTTTCAGCGTGTGGTTCTCCCGTGCGAGAGCCTGGCGGAACTCGTCACGCGTGGCGTCGAGCGGCTCGAGGCCGCCGCGATCGAGGGCGCGCATGGCCTCGTCCCCCTGTACCGCCGTGAGCGAGGCGCGCTTCTGCGTGCTCGCCTCGGTGAAATACAGCAAACCATGCGGGAATTCGAGGATCGCCAGCACCATCTTGGGCCCCATGCCAAGCTTCACCCCTGGCGCCCGCCACCGTAGACGCCCGGCGATCATCAGGTGCATCACCAGGAAGAGCGCCGGCGCCGTGTCTGGCGCCGCACATTCGAACACGATGCGCTTCCCGAGCCGCCTGACGGCGGTCACGACCGTTCCCTGAAAGCGTTCGAGCGGCGGTTGGACCGACCTGAGCACAAACGAACTGCGCAGCTGGATCCGCTCAAGGCGCGTCCCGACGACCTTGGCGGATAACGTTTCGACGTAGACGGCAACGTCTGGCAACTCGGGCACGCGCCATTCTGGCGCGAGTCGTGCAACTCTAGTAGCGTGTCGGTCAGAAGCTGTGGCGCGGTTGAGGGCGTCTAAGACTCTATGAGGTTGATGGCACTGGCAGTGGCGACGGTTCTGGCCGCGACACCCGCATCGGGGCAGAGCGCTGCGGTGTCTTCCCCAGAGCGCGCACCGTCCACAGCGACGACAGCCCAACCGCACAACACCGGTTCAACAGAGCTCCCGGTGTCTCTCGATCGGATCCGCGACGGACTGAACCGATCCGAACCCGCGATTCTGCAAGGTCTGGATCGCCAGGTCGACTTCCGCATCGAGATTCAAGAACGCCAGAAGCTCGATGAGATGCTGAAGCGTCTCGACTTCTCGAGCGGTCCGGTCCCCGCCGGCGGGCTGTACATGTACGAGCAGCAGCGCCGACTGTTCAGCCCCACCGAGCGGCCACTGCAGCAGCCGTACGCGGCGTTCAGTGGCGGCGAACTCATTACCATCGCCATCCAGAACTTGATGGGCCACTACCTGGGGAAGCCGCTCATCGCGTCGGTGAAGGGCGCCAATCGTGAGCGGCAGGAACAGAATTCCAAGGACGAGGTCGCGCAATCGATCGCCGAGTACTGCGCGTCGCGTCCCGATCGATCACACATCCAGCTCTGCACCGACACGCTCCGGGATCGATAGTCGCGTGCACCTCGCGCTCTCGATCCCAGCAGCGGCGCGCGCAGGCATCGCCACGGCGGCCCTGGTCGCCCTGCTCTTTGTCGCCCCCGCCAGTGCGCAGTACTTCGGTCGCAACAAGGTGCATTACAGGACATTCGACTTCCAGGTCCTC
>CADEEX010000564.1 GCA_902826465.1 uncultured Acidobacteriota bacterium | reverse complement strand
AGTGGGCAGTGCTGGTCTTCCGGTAGTAGTTCGCCAGCTCCACCATGTACTCGATGCCGGTCTTCACCGTGTGGATCGACGTGATGTCGCCTTCCATGCAGTGCGCCGCGAAGATGTTGCCGAGCGTCGAGTCTTCCCATCCCGGGACGAACATGGGCAAGTTCGCCTCGGCGGCCGCCACCATCCAGCTGTCTTTGGTGTCGATCTGGTAGAACGGCTTCAGCGCTCCGCTACGGATGATGCGGTAGAAGAACTCGTGCGGAAACGCCCGATCGCCTGAGACGTCTGCCTTGTGCCATTCGTCGAGGACGATGTTTTCGATACGCCGCATCGCCTCTTCTTCAGGGATACAGGTATCGGTCACCCGGTTCATGTGCCGATTGCGAAGCGCTTCTTCGTCGGCCGGGGTCAGGTCGCGGTAGCCAGGCACGCGCTCGTAGAAGTCGTGGGCGACCAGGTTGAAGACGTCTTCTTCGAGATTGGCGCCGGTGCAGCAGATGGCATGCACCTTCTTCTGCCGAATCATCTCGGCGAGCGAGATACCCAGCTCCGCCGTGCTCATGGCACCGGCCATTGCCAGGAACATGTGCCCGCCGGCATTCAGGTGATGCGTGTAGCCATCCGCTGCATCTTTCAACGCGGCGGCGTTGAAGTGACGGAAGTGACGATCGATGAATGCGGAAACCGGTCCGTGGCCAGCCATGGAGCAACCCCGTCAAGCGACACAAACCAAAGCCGGGTTGCGCTGGGTCGGGACAGCACGCCCGGAGCGCCCTACGGCCCGTGCGACTGCGCTCAGGGGCCGCCATCGGAACGCCGAGTGGCTTTGTGGAACGGCGATTTTACCCCAAGGCGAGCCAATCCTCGACACGTTCGGCATGGCGTCCGAACCAGGCGCCGAGCGCCGCATACTCATCCGCTTTGCTCCGCGGCGTCGACATCGGCACACCGAACAGCTCGGCGCACACATCTGCCGACTCGAACAGCCCGTGCAGATAGGTGCCGATCACGCGATCGCGCACCACCCCTTCACGCGTGCCGTCGTCCAGGGTCGCAAAGGGGGTGACATCCACCGGTGTGTCGGTCACGCCCAGATGAATCTCATAGGCGCTGAACTCGGTGCCCAGGCCGGTTTTCGCGCGGCGAAGCGTCGTGACCTTGTCAGCAGACAGCACGGTTCGCGCCGGCAGCAACCCGAGGCCGCTGCTGCCACCGAGCGACGACTCCATCGCCAGCGGGTCGCTGATCGACGTGCCGAGCATCTGATAACCGCCGCAGATGCCGACAACAGTGGCGCCTCGTGCATGCTGACCGATAATCCAGCGATCGAGTCCGCGCTCACGCAGCCAGTCGAGATCGGCCAACGTGTTCTTGGTGCCAGGCAGGATCACGAAGTCGAATGCGCGATCGCCGGGGCTGTCGATCCACTCGGCCCAGTCGAGCAGCCTGAAATCGGTGCCGTTGGCGAGGCGCGGCAGCCGGACGATGGCGATTCGCGCGCCCAAGGGAGCCGCTCGGCGCTGCTCGCGTTCCATCGACAGGCTGTCTTCCGCATCGAGACGCAGATCATCCGCAAACGGAAACACCCCCAGGCACGGCGCGCCGGTCTTCTCTTCGATGATGCGTCGACCTTCGTCGAACAGGCTGAGATCGCCGCGAAACTTGTTGATGAGAAAGCCTCGATAGAGCGCGCGCTCTTCAGGACTGAGCAGACCGACGGTTCCCACGATCGACGCAATCGAACCACCACGCTCGATGTCGGCCACCAGCACCCACGGCGCCTGCACGGCGGTCGCGAAGCCAAGATTCACCAGGTCGTAGGGACGCAGATTGATCTCGCTCACGCTGCCCGCCCCCTCGATCACGACCACCTCATGGCGTGAGGCGAGATCGCGATAGGCAGACAGCGCTTCGCGCATCAGCATGTCGTGCGCGGCGTAGTAGTCGCGCGCCGACAGCGTCTTCCAGATCCGGCCATGCACCACCACCTGGCTCGTGCCGTTGCCATTGGGCTTGAGCAGAATCGGATTCATCGCCGGCTCTGGATCGAGGCCACACGCCTCGGCCTGCGCCACCTGCGAGCGACCGATCTCACCGCCGCCACGGCAGGGATACGAATGGTTCGACATGTTCTGCGCCTTGAACGGCGCCACCCGCACGCCGCGGCTGCGCAGCCAGGCGCAGATCGCGGTCGTCATCCAGCTCTTGCCGGCGTTCGACGAGGTGCCTCCAACGAAGAGATTGCGTGCGGTCATGGGGCTCATACAGAGACGTGGCTATCGATCTCCGCCCAGCGTCAGCGTGACACCGCCGCGCACGTTGCGCGGAAGCGCGGGATAGCCCGCTGCGGCCTGATACGACTGGTTGAACGTGTTGGCCCCGGACACGTAGGCGCGCACACGAGGGTGAAGGCGATACGACCCGTTCAGGTCGAACCGCTGATAGGCCGCCGCGAGATTCTGATTCGGCAACAACATCGACGATCCGAAGAACGCATCGGTCAGATAGGTGCTCTCGTCCGCCTTGCCGAAAAAGTAGCCGGCGAGGGACAACGCCAGGCTGT
>CADEEX010000563.1 GCA_902826465.1 uncultured Acidobacteriota bacterium | reverse complement strand
CGGTGGTCGCCGTCTCATTAAAAAAAGCCACCACCTCCGCGAGTTCGTGCTGAGGCACGTCGGGAATGTAGCTACGCCCGCCATTGATCTCGGTGATCTTGCTCTCATCAACGTCGAAGCCAATGACGTGCAAGCCGGCTCGGGCGAACTCGACGGCCAACGGCAATCCCACATAGCCGAGGCCAATCACGCCGATGGCCGCCTGCTTTCGCCGAAGGCGCTCGACCAGCGGTGACGCTGCGCTCATCGATGGGCCTTTCCGAGCCGCTCGAGGTCGGCATCCACCATCATCTCGATCAGCTGCCTGAATCCTACTTCCGGCTCCCAGCCGAGTGACGCCTTGGCTTTTGCGGGGTCGCCCAGAAGCAGGTCGACTTCGGCCGGTCGTATCAACGCCGGATCCTGATACACGTGCTTCTGCCAGTCGAGCCCCGCGTGGGCGAACGCCACCTCGATCAGCTCTTTCACCGAGTGGGTCTCGCCCGTGGCAATGACGTAATCGTCGGCCACATCCTGCTGCAGCATCTTCCACATGGCCTTCACGTAGTCGCCCGAGAAACCCCAGTCGCGCTGCGCGTCCATGTTGCCGATCGACAGCTTGTCCTTGAGTCCAAGCTTGATGCGGGCCACACCCTCGGTGACCTTGCGCGTGACGAACTCCAGCCCGCGCCGCGGCGATTCGTGGTTGAACAGGATGCCCGACACCGCAAACATCCCGTAACTCTCGCGATAGTTCACGGTGATGTAGTGGCCGAACACCTTGGAGACTCCGTAAGGGCTGCGCGGATAGAACGGCGTGAGCTCGCTCTGCGGCACTTCACGCACGCGGCCGTACATCTCGCTCGACGATGCCTGATAGAAGCGAATCTTCGTATCGACGCTGCGGATCGCCTCGAGCATGCGGGTGACGCCCTGGGAGTTGAACTCGCCGGTGAGCATCGGCTGGTCCCACGACGCCGGAACGAACGACATGGCGGCGAGGTTATAGACCTCGTGCGGCCTGACTTCGTCGATGAGTCTGAGCATCGACAACTGATCGAGCAGGTCGGCCGGCTTCAGCGTAATGCGGTCGAGGATGTGCTCGATACGCCAGGTATTCGGCGTGCTCAAGCGACGCACCATGCCGAACACTTCGTAGCCCTCGCTGAGCAGGAGCTCGGCAAGATACGACCCGTCCTGGCCCGTGATGCCGGTAATCAACGCACGTTTGCTCATTCCATCTCCTCGAGAACGCTCGGAAAAACCTCGAAATTGTACCACGGTGCGCCCGGTCGACTTCTTGGCACAATACCGCCTGTGCGCTCGCACTCTTCACGCTCACCAGTCGTCGTGATCGCTGCCGACGACGCGTTCGTCATGCCGCTGGCCGTCACCATCCGCTCAGCGATCGAAACGCTGCGCAACGATGCGCACCTGACCGTCTATGTCATGGACGGCGGCATCCGGCGCGCGAACCGCAAACGGCTGATGCGCTCGTGGCCGTCCGAGCGCGCGAGCGTCGAGTGGATTCAGGTGCCACCGGCCATGCTCGCCGGGCTGCCGGATCCCGGGCGGTTGAGCCAGGCAACCTACTTCCGCGCACTGCTGCCACGGCTGCTGCCGGCAACGGCATCGCGCGTCATCTATCTGGACAGCGACATCATCGTGTGTGCGGACCTGACGGTGCTGTGGCAGCAGGAGATGAACGGCGCTCTCTGTTTAGGCGCCCAGGATCCTGCCCACCCGTACGTCGACGCGGCGGTGGCGGTCGATCACTACGAGACACGAGGACGCCATCTCGGGCTCGCCTGTCCCATTCCGAATTACCGTGCCCTGGGGCTCGACCCGCGGACGCCCTATATCAACGCCGGGGTCATGGTCATCGACGTTGACGCGTGGCGTCGGCTCGACATCTCATCGCAGCTCCTCGCCTGTCTCGATATCAATCGCGACCATCTCATTGGCCGCGATCAATACGCCATCAACGTCGTGCTGTCTGGCCGGTGCGGCGTGATCGATGCGCGCTGGAACCAGGGGGCCTACATCTTCAAGTACCCGTCGTGGCAGGACAGCCCGTTCAGCCGCGACGTGTTCGAGCAGCAGCGGAACGACCCCTACATGATTCACTTCACCACCAGCAAGAAGCCGTGGCTGGCGAAGTGTCAACACCCGCTTCGACAGCGCTACTTCGACGTGCTCGACCGGACGGCGTGGGCGGGATGGCGCCCGGCATCTCCAGGCAGCTTCAGGGCGCGCACGCAACGATTGCGGCAGGTCGTTCGGGCCGTGTTCGAGCGCCGAGCCTGAACGTCACTTCACCAGATAGCGGCGTAGCGCATCCTGCCAGGTCGGCATCTCCGCGCCGGCAGCGACGATCTTGTCGTTGGCGAGCGCGCAGTACTGCGGGCGCATGGCCGGAAACTTGACGTCGGCGAAGCGCACCGGCTCGAACGTCGGCGGCAGCCCCATCAGGTGCGCCGCTTCGATGCCCACGTCGAGCCAGCTCGCGTGGCCGCTGTTGACGCAGTGGTAAAGCCCCGCATCGGCACGTCGCTCCAATAACGTGACCGTGGCCCTGGCGGCGTCTGGCACA
>CADEEX010000562.1 GCA_902826465.1 uncultured Acidobacteriota bacterium | reverse complement strand
GTGCGATGACGGGCCATCCCCGTGGCACAGGCGTGCTCAGCCAGACGCCGGCCCGATCCATCGAGTCGCCAAGCATCAAGGCGCGATCGAGCAGTTCGTCTTCACCGTCGTGCCAACGGCTCGGGCATTGCTGCGCGATCCGTGTCCGATGTCCGAGCATAGCTTCGAGCAGGGTGTGGGTCATCGCGGCCCGCTGCGTCGTCCAGCACTGGCGCCGCTGCAGGTAGATCGCGCTGGCGATACCGGCCCACACCAGCCAGAGCGCGAGCGCGCCGACCGGCCACAGGCTTGCTCCCCAGGAGATCACCACCGCCGCCCCAAGTATCTCGAGCAGGGCGAGGCCAGCGGCAATGCCGCCGCTCAGCGCCATCGCATCGACGGCTGCCGCTTCCATCACCACCGTGAAAAGGGCCCCGGCACCCCGCCGTCGCAGATCCTGTCGATCGACATGGAATGCGCCGCGAAGAAGTCTGCGCCGCAGCCAGGCGCCCGCCGTCACCGTCAACTGCCCTTGCTGCCAGGTCACAAGGAGTCGGAGCGGGACGATCGACGCCAGGAGCAGCATCCATCCGACGAGCCAGCCGTGATTGACCGAGCCGTTCAAGACGGCCTGGCCGAGAAGCCACCATGATCCGACGAAGCACACGTACTGGCCGAGGTAGGCGGCCATCAGAGCGGAGATTCGCGCTGCAACACGCAGTTCCCTGGCCTCGCGCACAACCGTGCTGCCCGGCGGCAGGCGCAGCATCCAGCAGCCGCGGAACCGAACGGATCCCAGCCGATCGCGCAACATGGCATTCCGGCCGCGCGCTCGGCGCCGCCCGGTTACAGCCATTTGATCGAGCATCCGCTCAATGTCATCAATGACGGGACGCTCGAACGGTGCCCGGATCAGCGTGGCCACCGCCCGAGCCGACACGCGACCTGTGGCGCCGTCCGGCGACACGACGACAAGAGAGCCCCGCCGGGCCTCGACCACCGCGAGAAAGGGCGCGCCATCAAGGCATGACAGCCGAATGAGGCTGGGGGCGCCCTGTGTCAGCAGCGTCTCGATTTCATCGAGCGCGGCGAACATATGATCGGCCTGCAGGCCGAGATGCGCGGCAGACGATTCAAGCCACGCCGGGAGCGCGTCATCGTCGGCGACGTGGCTGATGTCTGCGGGTCGCGCGGACGAGAGTCCGTGCCGCCCGGCCATGATCTGCAGTGCCTCACTGAGCCGTGCGACCGGCCAGGCGGCAGCTGCAATCTTCGACACGTCAGGCGGTCTGTTCATTGCCCGTCCGTGTGTGATCTGCGGTGACCTGACCCGATTCCATACGGAGACGCCGCCAGTCGTTGGCGGCGAAACGTCCTTGCGTGGTCTCGTAGGCTTGCAGCAGTCGCCGGTATCTCGACGACGGCGACGCCGCGAGCTGACGCGGGTCGCCGTCCTCGACGATGCGCCCACGCTCCATGACCAGGACACGATCGAAGCCACGCGTTTCTGGCAGATCATGCGTCACATAGAGCATCGTCACGCCGCTCCAATGCTGTCGGGCGTGGGACAGCAGCAATCGTCGCCGGTCGCGTTCGAGGCCGACAAACGGCTCGTCCAGCAG
This sequence comes from uncultured Acidobacteriota bacterium, assembly GCA_902826465.1. Classification (GTDB taxonomy): domain Bacteria; phylum Acidobacteriota; class Vicinamibacteria; order Vicinamibacterales; family CAVVIG01; genus CADEEX01. The sequence goes on along the minus strand of CADEEX010000562.1, from coordinate 973 downwards.
CACCAGATCTGGCGACGGTTTCAGCAGGGCGCGACCAAAACGTACGCGTTGTGCTTCGCCGGCTGATAGCAGCGCGCCGCCTTCGCCCAGCGGTGTCGCGAGGCCATCAGGCATTCGCGCCACGACCGAGACCAGTCCAGCAGCCTCAAGGATGCGGCCGGCAGCCTCGGGTGGTGCCCCGGTTCCATAGAGCAGGTTCTCAAGCAGCGACACGTTCCACAGCTGGACGCCCGGTTCGACCCATGCTGTGCGGCGGCGCAGCTGTTCGACGCTCTCTGCCGTCAGCAGGTCTTGATTGATTCGTACGTGGCCCTCACTGGGCCGGTACCAGCCCATGAACAGCCCGATGAACGTCGACTTGCCGGCGCCTGAGGATCCAACAACTGCGACGTGCTGTCCTGCCGCGATTGTCAGGTGCAGGTCGCTCAGAATCGTGTGTCCTGCGGCGCTGACGTGCACCTTCTGCAGTTCGAGCGTTGTGGGTGCAGGATGGGATGGTGCTCCGTCGGATCTCGGGGCGGCGGGCTGGCCTGTCGTCACCTCCGGTGCCCCCATGGGTTCCAGCATCCGCAGGATGGTGGTTCTGAGGGGCGGATACTCGCGCGCGATCAGCGTCAGTTCGTAGCCGAGTCCAGGCAGATTCAACATCCAGTATGCCTGCAGGAGCAGTGGCGCGGCGCCATGGACGTCGAGATCGGCGATGAGCATCGACGCCGCGAGTCCGAACCCCACCACCAGTTGCATGCCTTCGACGGCGATCGATGTGCGCTGAAGCGCCAGCGCCGACGCCGCCCAATCAGCGAGTCGCAGTTCGTGTTCGTTCTCGATGGCCTGGGCCGCACCCTGCGTTTCGAGGGCCGTTCTCCCGCGCAGGGCGTCGAGGTGGAACTTGGCGAGCGCGCCGCTGTGCGTGCGCGTGCGCAGGTCTCGTTCGGCAATCAGCGATTGGCCGATGAGCGGAATGGCTGCGGCG
>CADEEX010000561.1 GCA_902826465.1 uncultured Acidobacteriota bacterium | reverse complement strand
ACCGGCGACGCCGAGTAGTTGCCGCCCAGCCGCTGCTGCCATCTCGTGGTGCCGGTGCGGAGGTCCACACAGGTGGCGACGCCGATGTCGCTGACAAAGTAGAGCAGGTCGTCGATCAGAATCGGCGACGGCGTCAGCGGCGCGCCGCGCTGCAGCGTCCACGCGACGTGACTCTTCGTCACGTCGCCCTTGCCGTCTACCCGCACTGCCATCAGCGTGGGATCGTTGAATCCGGTGCCGATCACCACGAGGCCCTGGCCGAACACGGGCCGCGGCACGTTCGAAAAACCGCCGGGATACTCGACGCGCCAGATCTCGCGGCCTCGCTCGGGCTCGTAGGCCGCGGCCCGATGCGCTCCGATGCTGATGATCTGATCGACGCCGTTGGCCGACACGACGAGCGGCGTCGAGTACGCCTGATCGAACGGCATCCGCCGCGACGTCTTCCACCGCGTCTTGCCGGTGGCGGTATCGAGCGCGATCACTGACGCGCTGTCGGGCCCGTCGGCGCTGAAGATCAGCAGATCGCGATAGACGATCGGCGAGCCGCCGCTGCCGTGCTGCGAGTCGTAGGCAACGCGCGTCTTCCAGACGATCTCGCCGCTGGTCGTCAGCGCGGCCGTCCCCTCCGAACCGAAGTGCACGAACACGCGACCGCCGGCCAGCACCGGCGTCGGCGAGGCACGGCTGTTCTTGACGTTGATGACCTGTGGAGAGCCGAGACGAAACACCTCGACGTTGACGACCTCCTGCCCGGTCTCCACGTCGAACGCCAGGGCGCGAAGCGACACCGGTCCGCCGCGTTCGCGTTCGGACACGGCCGATGTCAGCCAGACCCGTCCATCGGCGACCACCGGCGACGACCAGCCGCTGCCGGGAATCCGCGACTTCCAGCGGATGTTCTTCGTCTCACTCCACTCGAGCGGTGCGGACGACGAGTCGGCGTGGCCTTGACCTCCCGGACCGCGAAACTGCGGCCAGTCGGCCGCGTCGAGACGCATCGCGCTCAGCAGAAGCAGGCAGGCCGCGACGGCACCAGCCCACACCAAGGCTGCTGTGCGCCGCGGTGTTCCTCCGGGCACGGTCAACGACATCCCTCGAGCGCGGTTCTGGGCGCCGCCCAGCCCGGTCGTAACGCCACCGCCTGCCGAAAATGCGCACAGGCCGAGGCATTGCCAGTGCGCGCATACAGACGACCGAGATTGAACTGCGCGTCTGCGTTCCCTGGGTCGAGCGCCACCGCCCGCTCGAGATGTTGCTGCGCCTCGGACAACTCGCCACGCTGCAGCAGCACGCCGCCGAGGTTGTTGTGCGCGAGCGCGTAATCAGGCTGCAGTCGCAAGGCTTCCCGGTAACGCACAATCGCGGCGTCGAGCTGACCGTCGAACGTCAGCGCCGTCGCCAGGTTGAACTGCGCCGCCGCCGACCGCGGCCGCAGCGACGCCGACTTCGCAAAGTGCGAAATCGCCTGCGCCGGCTTCCCCTGATCCAGATACAGCAGCGCCACATCGTCCCTGAGCGGCGCGCTGTCCGGTTCCGCCGAGATCCGTGCTTCGTAGCCGACGATGTCTTCGGCGATGGCCTTGGGGCGAAAGGCCTCGAGCAGTCGAACGCGATCGGCCTCGGTGCGCGTCAGCGTCTGAATCCAGAAATCGCCCATCTCGTCGCTCGAGCGCTGCCCCCAGATCACGCGCTGCGGTGGCTGCGTGACGTTGCGCGGATTGTCCGTCGAGTTGTCGTAGATGTAGCGCATCTCGACGCGGGTGCCCGCCGGCAACTGGAGCGGCGTCTTGTAGCGGTAGACCTGCTGCCAGCGGAAGTCCCAATCGCCAATGGTGATGAGCGGCATCGTCGTGCCGTTCGGCAGGTGTGCGGTACCTTCCACATGGCGTGCGCGGTAGTGCGCGTGCGGCTGCACCGCGAGCACCTCGACCGGCACCGGCACGGTGAACGCGTCGGTCAGTTCGTACCGCGACGCGCCGGCTGGAATGTCGATGTCCTGACGTCCCAGCCGAATCATCGCCGGCGTGCGCACCGGTGGGTCGGCGCCGAAATAGAAACCGATGGTCGGCTGAATCACCTCCGCCTTGCCGGTCGGCTGCAGGTGCAGTTCCACGACGAGATCGGTGTTCGGCTCCAGACGCCACGCCAGTCCCTTGGGAAGGAGCGGCGCTGCCTGCCCCGGTGTCCACGCCAGGAAGTGTCCGTCGGGATAGGTCGCTGAATGAGACAACAGCCCTTCGTAGCCGGGCGTCGGATCTTCTGCATCGAGCCGGCGAGAGGACGGCGTGCGATCGACGCGGATATTGGCGTGATGGATGACGCTGGCGCTGCCAGGACGGAACTCGAATCCGCGCACAAAGCGCAGTGCGCTCGTCGGAATCGGCACCACGAAGATGCGGAACACGTCGACGCCTGAGGCCGGCAGCGAGTACTCCGGCATCGGCACCACGAGATCGGGGACGCCGAGTTGCCAGCCGGCATTCAACGTTGGCGCTGCAGGCAGATCGGACGCGGCGCCCTCCACGGCACCACCTTTGACCCACGCCTGAATCAGCGCAATCTCTTCGCGGCGCAGCCGC
>CADEEX010000560.1 GCA_902826465.1 uncultured Acidobacteriota bacterium | reverse complement strand
CCAGCAGCCCATTCGGCTTCAGGATGCGACGAATTTCCTCCAGGGTGCGCTTCGGGTCGCCGTCGTGTTCGAGCACGTCCCAGAGGGTGACGACGTCGAACGATTGATCGGGGAGCGCCTGTTCGAGCAGCGTGCCCGGCCGGATGTCGACACCGTAGTGCGTGCGGCCCCATTCGCACATCCAGCGGTTCGGTTCGCACCCGGCGACGGTCCAGCCGCGCGTGGCGGCGACGTGAATGAACGAACCGGCGGCGGTGCCGATGTCGAAGAGCCGGCCTTTCGGCGTCTGCCGTTCAATCCGTTCCAGCGACGACGCGAACGTCCGTTCGCGGGCGCGGGCCTGCGACACGAACCGTTCGTCGCTGCCTTCGCGGTAGCCGTCGAGAATGAGGTCGCGATGCAGGCGCGGACTGACAAATTGCAGGCCGCATTTCGCGCAGGCGACGACCTGCTCGGTGAGGGGGCCGTCAGCAGAACTCTTGAACTCTGCCGCGAAATCGGTGGTCTGGCGCTCGCTGGCCGGATGGATGACGCGTTGCTCGGTGCTGCCGCAGAGGTTACAGGCGATGGTTTCGAAGCGCAGGGGAGTGGCAGACGACAATGCGCACGATTTTATTCGAAAACCGGGGAGAGGTTCGAGGCTTGAGGTTGCGGGCGCGCCGACTTCGGCGGTATGGTCCTCGATGGAGGTCCGATGTTCCCCCTGATTGTTGCCCTGCTCGCCCTGCAACAGGCGCCGGCGACGCCCGCCGCGACGGCGCCCGCCGCACCACGCCGAGCCGCGACCGCCACGGTCGAAATACGTGTCACCGACCGCGCAGGGGCGCCGGTATCTGGTGGCCGCGTGGTCGCCGAAGGTGCCTCGAATCGTGACGGCATCACCGACGGCACTGGCGCCGCGACCTTCCGCACGGTGACGACCGGCGTCTACCGGATGCGTGCCGAGGCCGCGGGGTACATTTCTCTGGAAAAAGAGGTCACGGTTCGCACGGGAACGATGCCGGCGGTGGAGTTTGCGTTGTCGTCAGCGCCGGCCCCGCCCAAGGTGGAGACACCACCACCGCCGCCGGTAGTCGTCGCGCCGACGGTCGAGCCTGGCGAACCCAAGGTCATTTCGCTGCTCGACGTGGCAGAGAACTCGCTCGGTGGCAAAGAGGCGTTGCGAACGGTAGCCGTCGGGTGTTCGGGGCTGAGCCGGGCCCAGTTGCTGGTGGTGCGCGAGTCGTTGCCCGCTGCGATGCGGACCGATGCGGACGACATGCTGTACGTGATTGCCGGCGAGGCGTCGATCACCATCGCCGGGAAGACCCAGCAGATCACGTCCGGATGGTTCAGCGTGGTCCCGCGCGGCACAGAGCGCGCCGTCGTCAGACGTGGGCGCAATCCGGTCATTCTGCTCTCGATTGTGAGCGGTCCGCCGTGCGCGTCTGGCGCGGGGCAGTAACGCCGACACTTCATCCCCGGGCCTTTCAGGGCGGTATCTGCACGCGACCGTTCAGGTTGGTACTATGGCGACCGGCGGCGACCGATGGCGTAGAGCAGTCCCCCCGGCAGGTTGCCGACGATGCCCAGCGCCACGAAGAGCACGGACAGCGCGAAGGCGTCCGCCTCTGACACACCCGTCCTCGAGAAAAACCAGACAAAGGCTGCCTGACTCGGCCCGATGCCGTTGATGCTGACCGGCAGCAGCATCACCAGCAGGATCAGCGGAATGAACGCGAGGTAGGTGGCGATCGGCGCGTCGATGTGCAGGGCCAGGCCCAGGCAGTACGCCTGCACGATCCGGAGGATCTGGACGGCGATCGATCCGAGGAGCACCAGGCCCAGCGCACGGTGATGACGACCGTAGGCGCGCGTGGCGTTGGTCAACTCGAGCGCCAGATGACGCAGGGGCGCCGCCGGTAGTCGTTCGCCGACCGCGCGTGCCACCGACGCCGCCCCTTCGCTGAACACCACGACGATCGCGACGAGGGACACGGCACCGGCGGCGACGAGCGACAGCTCGATTGCGCGAATGGATCCGAGGTCCTGGCCGCGCGCCGCTATCAGGCCGAGCACGCCCATGATGAGAATGGCGATGACGCCAAGCAAGCGGTCCATCAGGACCGAGGCGACCGCCGCCCCGGTCGGGACCTGCAGCCGGGACAACTGGTACGCCCGCGCGGCATCGCCACCAACACTGGCGGGCAGGAACGTGCCGAGAAAGGTGCTCTCGAAGAAAATGCGCATCAGCGCAGCGAGTGGCGGGCGACGTGCGTGCGCGATGGTGCCGAGCAGTGCTATCCAACGATAGGCCATGAGCGCCCGATCGATAACCACCAGCGCCACCGCGACAACGATCCAACGGAGATCGGCACCCGCCGCGGATGCCAGTACCGCTGAGGGATTGGCCCGTTTCAGGACGTAGGCCGTGAGGGCGATGGCAAGGAGGGGACGGAGAATGCGCCCGAGGAAGCGGAGCAAGAATTTGGGCCCGTAAGGTGTCCGGATTCTATCTGACCCCTTGTGAGCGTGCTAACATTCATGGAATTTTCGTGTACGCTTTTGCACACGCGGACACGCATCCTCCCTCTACGAATACGACGAGGAA
>CADEEX010000559.1 GCA_902826465.1 uncultured Acidobacteriota bacterium | reverse complement strand
ATGCTGGCACTCGGTAGATGAACGGAGGATGACAACGCCTAGACCGGCAGGCGCGCAGTGAAACAGCTGCCTTCGGGTCCCGAGAACTCGAGCGCGAGCGTGCCGCCATGCGCCTCCGCCACCCAGCGGGCGATTGGCAGGCCCAGACCCGCACCGGCCGACTGCCGATCGAGGCGGACGAAGCGGTCGAAGATCCGCTCCCGCTCGTTCTCCGGAATGCCCGAACCGTCGTCCTGGATACGCAGGGTAATCGCACCGCCGTCGCGGGCAACGGATGCCGAGACGACACCAGACGGCCGGGCGTGTCTGACTGCGTTCTCGAGCAGATTCCCAACCATCTGGCGAAGCAACGCAGGGTCCCCGGTATAGGTCGTATCACCCTCGACCTTGGCACTGACGGTCACCTGCCGCTCCTGCGCCACCACTCTCAAGCTGCGCACGCAGTCGGTGACCAATTCGTCGAAATACAGTGGCTCCGGGACGAGGGGCAGCCCATCGGCCTCTGCCCGCGCCAGCAGGAACATCGAATCGACGAGCCGGGTTAGCCGGGTCGATTGTTCGGCGACGATCTCGAGCGCCTCCTGGTAGTCGGCGCCAGAGCGTCCATTGCGCGCGAGCGTCACCTGCGCCGCGGTTCGAACCACCGAGACCGGCGTCCGCAGTTCGTGCGCGGCATCGGCCATGAATTGACGCTGAGCATGCACGGCGGCGGACAACCGATCGAGCACACCGTTGAACGCGGCCGCGAAGCGGCCGACCTCGTCTCTGTGGTGCCTGACCCGAAGGCGGGTCGAGAGATCGCGCGCCGTGATGGCCGCGGCCTGTCCGGCCATGCTGCCGAGCGGCGTCAGCGTTTGACGAATCACCACCCAGCCGCCGAGCGCGGCCGAGGCGAGCGCCACGAATCCACCGAGGAACAGCGCGCTCAGCAACTCCTGGTGGCCGGCATCCAGCTCACTCATGGGCGCCACTGCGGTGGCGACGAACGTGTGCGTTCCGTCGGTTGTCGATCGCGTGAGCGCACGCAAGGGCGTTGCGGTCTGTGCGAGTGTCTGCAGGCCGCGAGATGCGGTCAACGCGCGCCAATCGGCTGTGAGCGGAGCGCCCCACATCGCCAGCAGTGATCCGGACGCGTCCGTCAGCACCAGCAAGCGATCGGGTGCCACCACTTCGCGGCTGGCCTCGTGTGCCGACGCCTGCAGGTCGAGCCCCTCGGTGAGCTCGGTGTGCATCACGCCCTCGAGCGTGAGCAGCAGACGCGCCAGCTCGGAATCGAGTCGTTCAACCGCCAGCCGATCCTGGACCACGGTCACAGCCACCGCCCCGGTGACCAGAACCACCACCATGGCGAGGGTGTACCAGACGGTGAGCCGGGTGCGGATCGTCACGAGGTACTCGCGCCGCCGCTCGCCGCCATCAGCATGTAGCCCTCACCACGACGTGTCGCAATCAACGAAGGCTGGCCAACGCCGTCGATCTTTCGACGCAGCCGCTGCACGCAGACATCGATCACGTTCGACATCGGGTCGTACTGGGAATCCCACACGTGCTCGGCGATGTCGGCGCGTCCAACCACGGCGTTGGCGTGGAGCGCGAGATGTTCGAGTAAGGCGTATTCACGCGCGGTCAGGGCGAGCAGCCTGCCGCTGCGTCGAGCCTGCCGCGCACGCGTGTCGAGTTCGAGTGGCCCCACCGTCATCACCGCGGGTGCGACGGGACGAGCGCCGCGCCGAATCACTGCCCGAAGCCGTGCGAGCAGTTCGCCAAAGTCGAACGGCTTGGTCAGATAATCGTCGGCGCCGCTGTCGAGACCAGCGATCCGTGAATCGACCGCATCACGTGCGGTGAGCATCAATACGGGCACGGCCGAACCGCCCTTTCGGATCTCGCGACACACCGCCAGGCCATTCTGAATCGGCAGCAGTACGTCGAGCACGATGGCGTCGTAGTCGGTGATCGAGGCGTGATACAGCGCCGCTTCGCCGTCGGCGACGACGTCGACCGCGTACGACTCTTCGCGCAGCCCCTTGGCCAGCATCTGTGCCGCGCGCGGTTCGTCTTCGACAAGCAGGATACGCATCAGCCCGTCACTCCATGATGCCAGAAGGCGCGAAGCCGCCCACGAATCGGTTGTCATCGTGCGTTCATCTCCGAACATGAACGATCGGAGCAATGACGTGCTCCGCCATACACTGTGAGCCGGGGAATCTATGACCTGGCTGTTCTATGCGCTCGTGTCTGCCGCGGCCGCGGCGTTGACGGCGATCTTGGCCAAGCTCGGGCTCGAAGGAGTGCCTTCGACACTGGCAACAGCGCTCCGCACGGTGATCGTCGTCGTGTTTGCGTGGATGGTGGTGTTCGCGTCAAACGAACACCGATCGCTGGGGCTGGTGTCTCGGCGCGCCCTGATCTACCTGATGCTGTCCGGCGTGGCGACGGCCGTGTCGTGGCTCGCCTACTTCCGAGCGCTGCAGCTGGCGCCGGCCTCTCGTGTTGCACCGATCGACAAGCTCAGTCTGCCGCTGACGATTCTGCTCGCGATGCTCTGGCTTGGCGAACCGGTCGGCTGGCGTGCCGCCACGGGAGTGGCTCTCAT
>CADEEX010000558.1 GCA_902826465.1 uncultured Acidobacteriota bacterium | reverse complement strand
CGTCCGCTGGACTGCCGTCCTCACCGAGTGCCGCTGAAGTGGCCGTCTTCTTCTACTCGGACAGAAACACGAGTGGCACGCCTTTCATGTCGCTGTTGACGTCTGCACGGGTGCCAGTCGCCAGCACCCGGCAAACGCTCGACCGGCGGGTGGACGGCGCATGCGCCAGTTACCTGCCCGTCGCCGAGTTCTACAACTACGAACTGCCCCTCCCCGCGACCTTGCCGGCCGTGGCCGGCGCGCGCTACTGGGTGATGATTCAGCCGGTCATTCCGGCGACAGTGACAGATGACGGCAAAGAGTTGAGATACATCTGGCGATTGCGATATGGCACACCCGACAACAACTACTCCATCGTCAATCCGGGCGAGATGGTGATCCATCCGCGCGACTTCGCCTTTGCCCTTCGGTAGCTGCCCGAAAGGGCGCCGGCTGAATCCGAAACACCACAATCCGCGTCTCAACCCGCTGACACAGGAGCATCGATGACCGTTGAACAGGCGTTCGCCGCCACCGCACTGAAGACCTGGAAGACCGAACTCGAAAAAGCCGACACGTTCTTCTCGGCGCTCACCGACGAACAACTGCAGACGCGCGTCGCCCCTGACAAGAATCGTCTCGTCTACCTGTACGGCCACCTGATCGCGGTCCACGATCGCATGCTGCCACTGCTCGGTGTTGGCGAGCGCCTGTACCCAGAACTCGACGCGCCGTTTCTGCTCGAAGCGGACAGTTCGACGGCACCATCGCCCTCAGCCGCCGACCTCAAGCGGTGGTGGGACGAAGTACACAATCGCTTGAATCCGGCGCTCGACGGTGTGGCGCCGACGGACTGGGCCGATCGCCACACTGCCGTGTCGGCGGAAGACTTCTCGAAGAATCCGCTGCGCAATCGACTCTCCGTGCTCCTGAGCCGCACGGCGCACGTCAGCTACCACGTCGGCCAGGCGGTGCTGGCGGACAAATAGATTCTGGATGCTCGATGCTGGATGCTGGATGCTGGATGCTGCTGAAGAGAGAATCCAGCATCGAGAATCCAGAATCCAGCTCCGGTAAGATCCTGTGTGATGTCAGTACTGTCAGCCGAAGAACGACCGCCTGATCCGGACTGCCCGACCTGCGGCGAACGGCTCGCCTACATCGACACCGAGGTGTCGTCGGGCGCCTTTCGCACGCAGGCGGCGTCGATGCCGCAGATTCAGATCCACTATTACGACTGCCATGGCTGCGACACCTGCTGGAAGTTCGGCACACAGTTGCGGCCCGATCCGATTCGCCAGATCCTCAAGACGCCTCGAGCGTAGTCGCAACCGTTGACAGCCACTCCACACACCACGCGCCAGGGCGCGCTCGGCATCGACTTCGGCACCACCAACAGCGCCCTCGCCATCGTCAACCGCGATGGCCACGCGAAGCTGGCGCACTTCGCGACCGAGCACGGCACCACGGACACGTTCCGCTCGATCCTCTACTTCGATCCACGTGCCGCTCGGGGCGCCGCCGGCGCCGATGCGGTGGCAGCCGGCCCGGAGGCCATTCGCCGCTATCGCCAGGCCGTGAACAAGGGGCGCTTCATTCAGTCGCTGAAGGCATACCTCGGCGACTCGAGCTTTACCGGCACGCTCATTGGCGGCAAGCGGCGCACGCTCGAGGAAATGATCGGGTTGATTCTGCAGCGACTGCTGACAGCGGGCGCACAATCGCTCGGCCCGCTGCCTGAGCGTGCGGTTGTCGGTCGCCCGGTCCACTTCACCGATGCACGCAGTGAGGCCGACGACAACCTCGCCGTGAGGCGACTCCGCGACGCCTTTGCGATCGCCGGTCTGCCCGACGTCGAATTCGAGTTCGAACCAGTGGCTGCGGCCTATGCCTACCAGCAGCGCCTCACCCGACCGGCCACTGTGTTGATCGGCGATTTCGGCGGCGGCACCAGCGACTTCTCGGTGCTGTCACTCGAACCGCCGAGCGATTCAACGACGCGCGGGATCGCGATTCTGGGCAACGACGGTCTGGCCATCGGCGGCGACGCCTTCGATCGACTGATCGTCCGGAACGCGGTGTCGCCTCAGCTCGGCAAGGGATCAGAGTATCGCGCCGCACCAGACAAGGTGCTGCCAACGCCAGACTGGGTCTATTCACGTCTCGAGCGCTGGCATCACCTGTCATTTCTGAAATCGTCGACCACGATCGAGATGATTGAACGGGTGCTGCGGACGTCGAACGCGAAGAAGGAACTGGGCGCGCTGCTCCATCTGATCGACGAAGACCTCGGCTACGAACTGCACGAACAGGTGAATGCGACCAAGGTCGCGCTGTCGTCGCAGCTCGAGACCGAGCTGCATTTCGAGCTGTCGCCGGTGTCGATTCGCTGGCATGCCACCCGCGATGAGTTCGAACGCTGGCTGAGGCCCGACCTCGAGGCGCTCGACACCTGCATCGCGGAGTTGCTCGTGCGCACGGGACTGGAATCGTCGGCGATTGACACCGTGTTCCTGACCGGCGGCTCGTCGTTCGTCCCGGCGGTGCGTCGGATATTCGAACGGCGTTTCCCGACGGCGCAGCTGAGCGGTGGGCATGAGCTGACATCGGTCGCGACA
>CADEEX010000557.1 GCA_902826465.1 uncultured Acidobacteriota bacterium | reverse complement strand
CCGAGCCTCCCTTTTCGTGGCGCTACTCTACAGCAAGAGTCGTCGCTGATGCTGTGTGAGCGGGCGAGGCCTCGGACGAGCCTTATTCCTGCTTCCAGCGCTCGCGGTCACGCGCGTCGATCTTCTCAACGCCTCGCAGCGGCTCCTCGTCCTGATACTGCAGTCCAGTCGCACGACCGATCTCGTCAACCGCGTTCTGGTCAGGTGTCGGGTTGTCGCCGCTCGGCGTTTCGTCGCCGCTGTTGGCGGCCGATTGCCAGTCGCTATTGACTTCAGACCCTGGCAGCGTCGACCTCGCGATCGGGGTCTGCACGCTCTCTTCGCCGCCCGGCCCGAGATCCGCCACCTCGTCGTAACCCTTGTTGTGGGCTGACGGCTTGCCCTCACGCTCGAGCTGCTGGTCGCGGTCGTTCGAGCGGCGAATCCGCTTGCGCTCGGCTTCGCTCTCGTCGGTGAGCGGCACGATGATCGCGCCGTCGAGTTCGTTGTGTGTCATGGACGGCCGTCGAGCAACAACGATGCCGCGGTCCACCCCTGAGTCCGCGGACTATACGCAGCAGTCTGAGACTGGCATGATCCGGCGTGACTCATCGGACATCACCGCTGTGTCTTCGAACCATGCGTTCGTCACCAACTGGGCGACGGGGACGTAGCTCGAGTGTAATAGCAGCGAACGCTACAGCGGCGAGGTGCGGCAGCGCGAGGCCAGGAGTCGGGTCGCCTTCGTCAGGTCGAGGTCTGCCACCAGCAGCCCCTCGACGCCATACGGCTGATAGCACTGGAGCGTCCCGTCCGGGCGCGCGATGGCGGAGGTGATGCCGGCCCCGTCGCTCGCGCAGTTCACCGACGCGAAGTAGCAGCTGTTTTCAGCGGCGCGGCACAGGATCGCTTTTTCATGAAAGCTGTTGCCCGGCTCAGCGAACGTGCGGGGACGATAGCTCCCAGGCACGGCCATGTCGAATTGCGGATGGAACACCACCTGGGCTCCCCGGCGTGCGGCCCACCGGACGGTTTCCGGGTAACGCCAACCTTCGTGGCAGATCACCACGCCGAAGGTGAGTGGTCCAGTGGTGAATACCCGCCGTTCTGTGCCGAACGAAGGATAGGTGCTCTCTTCTGACGGATCGAGCTGCCCCTTGTCCTGCCATCCCTGCACTGTCCCATCCGGATTGATCACGCACGCGCTGATCTGCAGACCGTGGCCAGTCACCCGCTCCGTGCCGAGAATCACCGTGATGTGGGCCGCTCGCGCCGCGCGCGCCACGTCGGCCCATGCGCGTTCGAGAAACGCCGCGTCGGGCGCTGGCCGCGTGGTGCCAGGCCAGCGATAGCCCGGAACGAAGCACTCGGAAAAGCAGACGACCGCCGCGCTCTCACGACCGGCCTCGGCGACCGCGGCCGTGGCAAGGGCGACAGACTCGTCAGGCGTCGTGGGTATGCGCAGGGCGGCCAGCGCAATCCGAACCGTGCTCATGGTGCTGTCCGCCATCTTCGCATACGTCGCGTGGTGCCTTGAATGTAGTCACGTGATGTAGAATGTGGTCACGAAGCTGAGAGTGACATGAAAGAACGCAGCATTGGCATTCGCGAACTGAAGTCGAAGCTCAGTGAATGCGTCCGCGACGTCAAGCGCGGGGCCACAGTGGTGGTCACGGAACGCGGTCGACGCGTGGCGCGGCTGGTGCCCGAGGGCGACTCTCTGGACGATCGCCTCGCGTTACTCGCGAAGACGGGCGCCATGCAGTGGAGCGGCCGACGGCTTGGTCGTGCCACACCAGGCGTGCGTCCTCGTGGACAGCACACCCTCGCCGACATCATCGTGGAGAATCGCGAGTGATTGTGTATCTCGACGCCAGCGCGCTGGTGAAGCGATACGTCACAGAGGTTGGCTCCGCCGACGTGAATGCCCTTACAGACGGTGCGGAGGCCGTGGCCACGGCCCTGGTGACGCGCGCTGAGGTCGGCGCGGCCTTTGCCCGGGCGGTGCGCGTGGGTGTGCTCGACGACGTCGGCGGACGCCGAGCCCAGCGACGATTTTCTCGAGAGTGGCCAGATCTGATGCGAATCCCGGTCACCGAGGCGCTGGTGGCGCGTGCCGAAGCGGTGGCATGGACCCATGCGCTGCGTGGCTACGACGCGGTCCAGCTGGCATCCGCGCTGACCTGGCAGGATGCGCTCGGTCAAGAAATTGTCGTCGCCACCTTCGATCGTCAGCTATGGGACGCCGTGCCTCACGCGGGGCTTCGCCCGTGGCCCGCCAAATGGTCGGTCTGACCAGCGGCTCACAGTCGACGCTTTGCAGGCGCCCGCGATCGCGATCATCAGCAGCGGAACGGCGAGCACGATCAGCGCATGACGTGCGAAGGCGGCGTCTCGCCGGGCTGCGCCGTTCACGAACGGAACCGCGAGCGTCACCGCGTAGTAGCAGCCGAGTGGAAACGCCCAGCTCCTCAAAGTGACGTTGCGGCGTTCCAGCCAGAGCGCGATCTCGTACAGCACCATCAGGCCGGCGAAATACACCGTGATGCCTTCCAGGCGATGCACCTCCGCTGCCGTGAGTCCGGACGCGGTGAGCGGATGTGCGACGAGCCACATCGCCACGACGATG
>CADEEX010000556.1 GCA_902826465.1 uncultured Acidobacteriota bacterium | reverse complement strand
GACTCGCTGGGTCCGCGCTCGGTCGCGGCCCGTTGCTGGCACGACTGGCTCCGCGTCTGGGCTGTGCGATGGCCTTCCCAGCGACGCCCAGACAACCCGCCCATCATATACCGGGCGAACGGTCGCCCCGCAGGGATTGGGCACCCGCGACGACCCTACAGGGAATCCAGCCGTTTGGCCTCGATCGACTCGAGAATGTCGGCGGCGCCGCGGAGCAGCGCCACGCTCACTTCGGCCTTCGTCCGGTGCAACAGCAACTCCTCGAGCAGGGCGTCATCCTGATCCTCGAGGCCGGTCAGCAGGTAGACCGCCCTGCTGACCATCACGTCCGCGATATGGGGGGCGTCACGCAGCTCGGTCACGATCGCCTTGAACTGCAAATCCAGCAGGCCTGTTGCCGCGTTGTCGTCCGCCATGATCCGGCCCTCTCTGCGCTCAGCACTCCGGACGCTACAGGTGTCCAGCGCGCCCTTCATCTTACCGTCGTCCATGGCGGTCCCTTGCCTGGCGCGGCGGGGCAGGCCGATACCCGCGAGAGCGCGAGGATGGCGGCCATGATCTCAAGTCGTCTGATGCGGAATAGCTGGCGCGTTACGAGAGCACGGCGTCGTCTGGACTCGAGGTCTGTTCAACCAGTGGCATGAGGCGCACGGACGCCACCCGGTGTCCGTCGAGCGCTTCAATCTTCACCGTGCGTCCTTCAATCACCACCAGTTCGCCGGCTGCCGGGAAGCGGCCGAGCACGGCGGTCAGCAGTCCGCCCACGGTATCGACGCTCTCGCGCACGTCGCCCTCGATGCGCATGTCTGCCAGTTCCTCGAACTCTTCGAGCCGCATCATCCCGTCGATCACGATGCTGCCGTCTGCCTCGAGCGCGCCTTCGTCCGGGCGTTCCGCTTCGTCCGAACTCATGTCGTCGATCTGACCCACGAGCGCCTCGAGCAGATCGCGCAGCGTCACCATGCCGGCGGTGCCGCCGTACTCGTCCACCACCACCGCCACGTGCGTGCGTGCCGCGCGCATGTCTTCGAGCAGATCGGCGGCGTACTTCGTTTCTGGCACCAGCAGCGGTGGTCGCACGAGTGCGCGGAGCGAAAACCGCTCGGGCGCGGTGCGTCCGTGCGCGAACAGCTCGCGGGTGTAGACGATGCCGATGATGTTGTCGAGCGATCCGTCGAAGACCGGCAGCCGCTGCCGATGCGTGGTTTCGGCCACGTGCAGCACCTGATCAAGCGACGCCGTCACGGCAAGGGCTTCGATGTCGGTACGCGGCGTCATCAGCGACGCCGCGGTCCGCTCGCCGAACGCGAACGCGCGCCGCGCAATCCGGGCTTCCGCCTCGTCGACCACGCCGGCCTCCTGCATGCCGGTCACCAGCAGACGCAGTTCCTCCACGGAGTGCACCATCTCGTGGCCGCGCGCCGGGTTCAGGCCCACCAGTCGCAAGGTGCCGTTGCCGACCGCATTCAGCGCGGTGATGGGCCACTTGAAGATGGCGTGAAAGAGCTGGATGGGGCGCGCCACCCAGAGGGCGGTCATCTCGGGCTGCTGCAGCGCCAGCCCTTTGGGCGCCAGTTCGCCGACCACGATGTGCAGTCCGGTGATGAGCGCGAAGGCGACGCCAATGGCCACGCCGTGCGCGGCGGCCTCGGCATAGCGGCCGGCAATGGCGGCAATGGCGGGCTCGAGCAGGTGCGCCAGCGCCGGCTCCCCGATCCAGCCAAGCGCCAGCGACGCCAGAGTAATACCGAACTGTGTGGCGGCAATGTACGAGTCGAGGTGGGAGACCACGGCCTTTGCAGCAACGGCGCCGGCTCGACCTTCGTCCACGAGTTGATCGAGACGGGACCGGCGGACGGCGACGATGGCGAACTCGGCCGCGACGAAGAATCCGTTCGCGAGCACGAGGACGCCAACAGCCATCAACCCGAAGGTCGAGGAGAGTTCCATGGGCTATTGTGGCACTTGGGGGGAATTGACTCGGGGCTAGGGGCTGGGGGCTCGGGACTGGAGGCTACACACTCGGGGCCGGGCACTCGGGGCTCGGGGCTGGGCTCGGGCGGGGGAGAACTCCGACCGGCATCTGAACAGTTGCCGGCCGGACCCTCACAAGGTTGTCTAGGTCGAGGTGCGGCGCACGTTCTCCGCGCGAGGACCCTTCGGGCCTGCCTCGCCGACTTCGAACTCGACGCTATCTCCCTCACGAAGGTCGTTGATGCCCTCGCCGTAGATGGCGCTCTGGTGAAAGAACACGTCTTTCCCGTCCGAGCCGCGAATGAAACCGAACCCCTTGTCTGCGCGCAATGTCTTGATCGTTCCCGTCATTCCACCTCCTGAGTCTTTCCCATCGAATTATTCGAGCCTCCCATTGTGACGCGGATCCGGGTCGGCCGCGCGACCGGATCGCGCGATTCCCCCTGTTTTTCGTCGAAAAGGGGTGATTCGGGGGCCAAAACAGGGTCAGTCGGCCCCCTTGGCCTTCAGTTTTCCCTCGTTGTCCTTGATGAACGCCCGGATCTCCTGCTCCATATCGAGCAGCTTCAGCCACTGCTCCTTGTACAGCGTGATCGGGAATCGGCCCATGCCATACACCGAGAGGCCGCCTTTCTCGCTCACCTTC
>CADEEX010000555.1 GCA_902826465.1 uncultured Acidobacteriota bacterium | reverse complement strand
AAGAACCCTGGCCAGGCGCCGCTTGGCTTCGCGTTCTGGACCACCGACATGGTGCCGAACGAACATGGCTACCACGGTCCCATCCACATCCTGGTCGGCCTCATGCCGAACGGCGTGCTCACCGGCATCGTCGTCGACTACCACTCCGAACCCTATGGCTACTTTTCAGTGGAGCCGAAGGAGTTCGCCCAGCAGTTCGTGAACAAGAGCATCCGCGACCAGTTCCGTGTCGGCGCCGACATCGATGCGGTGTCGCGCGCGACGCTGAGCATCAACAGTGCGGCCCGCGCCGTGCGTGACGGTTCGCGCCTGGTCGCGCGCGCCCTGCTCGATCCGAGCGCGGTGAAGAAGTGAAGCAGCGGCTCACGCTGCTCCTTCTTCTCGCCGTTCTTCTTTCGTCGCTCGCCGTTCCCGCCAGAACCTTCGCTCAGCAGCCGACGGAACCGTCGGCCGCCGCTGGTGCCGAGGCCGATCCGTGGGGCTTCGAAGACGAAGAGGTCGTGGAGACCTGGGGCGACATCCTCCGTCCACAGGCCGCCGATATCGCACTAACCTCCGCGCTGATCGTGCTGGCGCTGGTCAGTTTCGCGTATCGCAACCGGACCCTGAAGTACGCGACGCTCGCCTTCACGCTCGGCTACATGGGCTTCACGAAGAGCACCATGATTTCGGTGACGGACATCTTCCGCATCGTCGATTCCGCGAAGGCGGTGTTCGCGGTCCCGAGCGCCGACCTCTCTGTCGCCACAGTGTCGAGCGCGGCCGCGTCGGCGTTTCCAGACTTCAAGTACAGCGTCGCCTGGTACATCTTTGCCGGCTTCACCGTGGTGTCCACGCTGATCTGGGGACGGCTGTATTGCGGGCGCATCTGTGCGTTCGGTGCCTTCACGCACTGGATGGACGCCACGCTGCCAAAGTCGATCCGCAAGGACCCGCCGGTGTGGTTCGAGCGGCGCGCCAACCAGATCAAGTACGGGATGCTGGTGGCGGTCGTCACCTACTACGTCTTCACACACCATACGAACGTCTACCGCTACGTGGAGCCGTTCTGGATGTTCACCTGGACGGCCACGCCGCTGCTGTGGGCACTGCTGGCCACACTGCTACTGGCCACGGTCGTGGTCCGCAATCTCTACTGCCGGTTCCTCTGCCCGGTTGGCGCCATGCTCGGCGTGATTGCCAAGGTGACCACCGTGCTGCCCATCAAGCGCTGGTCCGAGTGCAAAACCTGCAAGATCTGCGAACGCACCTGCGACTGGGGCGCCATACAGGGTCCGCGGATTGTGAAGCAGGAGTGCGTGCGCTGCGACGATTGCGAGATCGTCTACAACGACAAGAAGTCGTGCGTGCACCACCTGATCATCGCCAAGCAGGAACGCTGGCAGAAGCAAGGCATCCCGCTCAAAGTCGTCAACTAGCCACGAAGGCGGCCTCAGAAGCAGGCCTCAGAAACAGGCCACAGAGACACAGAGACACGGAGAAACTTCCGGTTAAGTCGAGATCTCTGTGCCTCTGTGCCTCCGTGGCGTGCCTGGGTGTTTTCGTGGTGATGGACGCCTCTAAGGCGCGTCGGTGGGCGGATGCGCGATCGTCACGAGGTCCTTCAGTCCGCTCGAGACGAGCACTTCGTTCGTCGCCGATACGATCACCCCTTCCACGTCCGGCAGCTTCTCGATCAGCGCCATGCCTGCCTCTGGCCCGAGGATGAACACACCCTTGGCCAGCGCATCGGCCACCACCGCCTTCGACGTGACCAGCGTGACGCTTCGCGACTTGCGTGCCGGCTGGCCGGTCTTGAGGTCGAGAATGTGGTGATAGCGCACGCCGTCTTTCATGAAGAAGCGTTCGTAATCGCCTGACGTGCTGAGCGTCTTGTCGCTGAGCGTGAGCGTGGCGAACGGCGGCCCGTCTGGCGCGCGTGGGTCGGTAATCCCGAGCTTCCACGGCACGTCGCCCTTGCTGCCGGCCACGTAGAGGTCGCCGCCGGCCTGAATCATGAAGTTCGTGAGCCCGCGTTGGCGCAACAGCGCGACGCCGCGATCGACGGCGTAGCCCTTGCCGATGCCACCGAGGTGAATGCGCATCCCGGGCCGCGACAGGAACACGGTCTTCTTCCACCGCTCGCGCACAATCGCCCGATAGCCGATGCGCGGCAGCCGTTCGGCAATCTGCGCTTCGGTCGGAATGCTGTTGTCCTGGTCGTGATCGAACTTCCAGACATCGGCGAGCGCCCCGAAGGTAATGTCGAACGTGCCGCTCGTCCGCTCGCTGATGTCGCCTGCGGTTTCGATCACCTCAAGGGTTTCCGGCGACACCGGTACCGAACCCTTGCCCGCGGCCTCGTTGATGCGGTTCACGTCGCTCCCCGGCTTCCACACGCTGAGCAGCGCGTCGAGGCGGTCGAACTCCGTGAACACCTCGTTGAACGCCGCGCGCGCACCCGCTTCGTCGCTGGCCCAGGCCACCAGCGTCAGGTTCGACCCCATCGCCAGCCGCGTCTCTTCAACACGGTGCGCAGGGGCTGCCGTGCACGCCACGGTGGCGGCCAGACAGGCACTGACCAAACGCATCGCGCCGGCCCTGAGGACCCATGGACCTATGGACCCGTGGACCTGTGGACC
>CADEEX010000554.1 GCA_902826465.1 uncultured Acidobacteriota bacterium | reverse complement strand
CCACGCTCGGGCGCTTGGTGCGGTCCTTCAGCCAGTCGAACGTGTCGAGCCCGCCCGCCATGACCCACGCCTCGGATCCATAGCGGTCCAGCAGCGCCAGCGCGTCGTCCACGCTGGCCGGCTGGAACAGCTCGAACATCGGCATCATGTCTCGGATAACTGCCATAACAAATCTCCTGGCCTTGGGCCTTTGGCTTTGGGCTTTAGCCGGGGCACTGCATTGTGCCCGGCCGCGCCGACATGCCTAGAGCCTAGAGCCTAAAGTCCAAAGCCTCAGATGTGTGTCGTGAGCGGCTCGTGCTGGCGCTGGCCACCGTGCTCAAGGGCCATCAACACGAGGTCGGGCGTTACTGGCGAACGACGGAACACTTCATCACCAACCGCAGCCGCAAGCGCATTCAGCACGGCGCCATACCCCGCACCGACCGGCGGCTCGCCGATCCCGCGCGCCCCCACCGGTGTTTCCGGATCGGGAATGTCGAGCGCGGCGAACTTCATCTCGATCGGTTTGTCGAGAATCGTCGGTGGGCGGTTGTAATGGAAGCGCTTGGCGAGCGGCACACCGTAGTGCTGGTCGTAGACCCACTTCTGTGCGTGCGCATGGCCGATGCCGAGCATGATGCCGCCGAGGGTCTGCCCCTGCAGACTGCGTGGATTGATCACGGTGCCAACGTCGGCCACCGCAGCGAACTCGAGAATCTCCCACTTGCCGGTCTCGACGTCGACTTCCACTTCGGCAAAACCGACCGTGTACGACTGCGTCTGGCCATCACGCGGATAGCTGTCCTTCGCCACCGCCATCAGCCCCTGCCCCACCAGCTGTGCGGCCGATGTCTTGGTAAAGGCATTGATGTCGGCTGGCAATTCGTGCCCATCGAACGTGCCACCAAGTTCGATCGCCTTCTGCGCCGCCTGGGCCAGCGTCATGCTGCCGCCAGGGCCAGTGACTTTTCCACCCGCCACCTTGTACGCCGCCGGATTTCCGCCGCGCGTCTTGGCCGCAATCGCCTGCAGCTTCTTGATGGCGTCGTTCGCGGCGGCGTGCGCCGCGCGTGTCATCGCGTGTGTGGTCTGGCTGCCGGCAGAGATCGACGTCCAGGGCAGGTTCTTGCTGGTGTTGCCCCAGACGACATCGCACTGGTCCCACGCCACGCCGAGCATTTCAGCGGCGACACGGTGCACGTCGATGACGGAGTGCGTGCCGTGGTTGCCGATGCCGCTCTGGAACTGCACGCGGCCGTCCGGCTTGATGATGAACAGCCCGTCGAACCCGATGGAGCCACCCGAGTACGCGCTGACCGCGACGCCGGAGCCACGCACCTTCGTGCCGGTGCGCTTGCCACTGCGCGTCTTCTTGTCTTCCCAGTTGAAGAGCTCGGCCCCCTTCACGAGCGCTTCCTTCACGAAGGCGCTGGTGACGTAGGCCTGCTGACCGCGCGCGGCCGGCGGACCGAACTTCGCCTTGCCGGCAGGGGCGTTGATGCGGTGAATCTCGACTTCATCGATGCCGAGTTTGCGCGCGGCCTTGGCGAGCACCGGCTCCATCAAGGCGTTGGCCTGCATGCCGCCCGGGGCACGCTGCGAGGTGCGCGGCGGTGTGTTGGTCAAGACCGTGATGCCGCGAAACCGCATGTTCATCGGCTGGTAGCACAGCGACACGGTGTTGCCGCAGGAGCGGTAGTCGCCCTGCGCATCGTACGGACCGTTGTCGCCCACAGTGTAGAGATCGATGGCCGTGATGCGACCGTCCTTCTTGAACCCGACCTTCACGCGCGAGTGGATGCCGGAACGCGCGCGACCGATGTAATGCTCGGTCTCGCGATCGATGCGCATCATCACCGGCGCGTTGGCCTTCTTCGAGAGCAAGGCCGGAATCGCCATCGAAATGGCGCCCGGAATCTTGCTGCCGAACCCGCCTCCGGTGTACTCGCTGATCAACACGACGTCTTTGGGCTGAACCCCGGCCCAGCGCGCGAACGCCCCGACCGTTTGCACAGTGCTCTGCGTCGAGCCGTGCAGGTAGACCTTGCCGTTCTGCCAGTACGCCATCGCCGAGCGGGTTTCGAGTGGCTGATGCCCCGTTGACGGACTCACGAAGGTCTCTTCGAGCACGAGGTCGGCCTGCTTGAAGCCCTCTTCGATGTTGCCGAAGAGCCACTCGTCGGTCGGCTTGCCCATGGGCATGAGGCCGTCCTTCGCTTCGGCAAAATCGGCCTCGGTCCACTTGTATTCCTGAAGTTCTGGACGCGCCGGCGCACCAGCCGGCGGACCACCGGCACGACCACGACCTGCGGCGGCAGCAGCCGCGGCGGCGGCTGGGGCTGGAGCCGCACCGGCGGCGGGAGCCGCACCAGCGGCAGGGGCTGCAGCGCTCGCGCCAGCTGGCGCGGGAGCGCCCGGCGCTTGTGCGGGAGTGGCGGCCGCAGTACCCGCGACCGGAGCCGCAGCAGCCGCGGCGGGAGTCGGCGCACCTTGACGCCCCGGCGCAGCCGCCGGAGGAGCCGCCGGCCGCGCCCATGTGTTGCCCTGGGTCCGCGCGTTCGGGCCGCCCGGCCGCAGACTCACCAGCGGATCGACCACCAACGGCATCGGCTCGAACTCGAGCACGATCCGTTCGATCGCCTCGGTCGCCGCCAGTGCGTCCAC
>CADEEX010000553.1 GCA_902826465.1 uncultured Acidobacteriota bacterium | reverse complement strand
CGCCACGACGAACGCCTCATTGAGATCGACCTGCAGGCCCGGCACCTGGCGCAGCTGCACCGACAGCGCCAGTTCGACGCGACCGCGGGCGACGTACTTGCCCACCATGCCGCGAAGGTCGCCTTCCGCCGCGGCCACACTCTGCGGAACGCGCAACTGCACGTCGAGGTGCCGGTGATTCACGGTACGCACCGTGGCGGTGATCGTGACCCGTTCGGTTTCCCTGGTCGCTACCGCGAACCCGGTCATGCTTCTGATCATTTCCGAATATCCGCAACCCGCACCCCTGAAGGGGCACGCTCCATGGGCTGGACGACCCGTTCGCCCTTCCGCACTTCCAGCAACTGCATTTCGTAGAGCGACGCATAGACGCCGTCGGGCTTCGCCAGGAGTTCGTCGTGGCGCCCCACTTCGACAATGCGACCGCGCTCGAGTACCAGAATCGCGTCGGCGCGGCGGATCGTCGACAACCGGTGCGCAATCACGAACGACGTGCGATTGAGCATCAGGTTGGCGAGCGCCTCCTGCACCAGCAGCTCCGATTCGGTGTCGAGCGCCGAGGTGGCTTCGTCCAGAATCAGGATCGGCGCGTTCCTCAGGATTGCGCGCGCGATGGCGAGCCGCTGACGCTGCCCGCCCGACAGGCGCTGGCCGCGTTCGCCAATCCTGGCCTGGTACGCCTGCGGCAGGCGGACGATGAACTCGTGCGCGTGCGCGGCCTGGGCGGCGGCCTCAATCTCGGCCAGCGACGCGTCGGCCTTGCCATACGCGATGTTGCCGGCCACGGTGTCGTCGAACAGCACGGTCTCCTGCGTGACCAGGCCGATCTGTTGACGCAGCGAGGCCAGCGTCACATCGCGGATGTCGACCCCATCGATCAGGATGGCGCCGCTCGTGGCGTCGTAGAACCGCGGCAGCAGATTGACGAGCGTGGTCTTCCCGGCGCCGCTGCGTCCAACGATGGCAATCATCTGACCGGCGGTGGCGGCAAACGAGACACGACGCAGGATGTTCGGATGCGCCGCGTCGTAACCAAACGAGACGTCGCGGAACTCGATGCGGCCCTTGAAGACAGCCAGCGCCGGCGCGTTCGGCTTGTCCTGCACTTCGGTGTGAGTGTCGAGCGTGTGGAAAATCCGTTCGGCGGCGGCGATCGCCTGCTGCAGGTTGGCGTTCACCCGGCTCAGTTTCTTGGCCGGCTGATACATCGCGAACAGCATGGCCACGAACGTGGTCAGTTCGCCGATGGTCAACGCGCCGCTGGCAATTTCGCGCGCGCCGTACCAGATGGCCACCGCCAGCCCGAGTCCGCCGAGCAGCTCCATCAATGGCGGCAAGGTCGAGAGCGCCGCCGTCACCTTCATGTTGGTGCGGAACAGCTCGTAGCCGGCCTTGCCGAAACGGGTGGCTTCTTTCCCCTCGTTGCCGAAGGCCTTGACGATGCGGTGCCCGTTCAACCCGTCGGTGCTGATCTCCGACAGGCGCGCCAGCGCCTCCTGACTCTTTCTCGTCGTCTTTCGCACGCGCTGTCCGAGCCGTGCCAGCGGATAGACGATGAGCGGCGCGCTGATGATGCAGAACGTCGCCAGCCGCGGATCCAGGTAGAACAGGTAGGCGGCGAAACCGACCATGGCCAGCGACTCGCGCGCCAGATCGCCGGCTGTTTCCGACACGGCCTGTTGCACCTGGCCTACGTCGTTATTGAGCTTCGAGGTGAGGGCGCCGGTGGTGTTCTGCGCGAAGAAGCCGGCCGACTGTTTGAGGATGTGGTGATACAGCTCGTTGCGCAGGTCCATCACCACGCGCTGGCCGACATCGGTCATCAGGTACGACGAGCCGTAGGAGCCGAGGCCCTTGAGCAGCGTGAGGCCGATGATGGCCCAGACCACAAACGCCAGGCCGCCCTGGTTCTGCAGCACGTCGTCGAACACAGTCTTGATGAGCGCGGGAATGCCGGCGTTGCCGACGGCGTAGAACACCATCGCCAGCACTGCCCACGCCAGACGAGACCGATACGGGCGCGAATAGCGGAACAGGCGGCGAAGGGTGGACGGCTGGCTCACGGAGTTAGGGCGTACTGTACCCCCGAGGATGCGCTTGATGCCACTGCCAGGCAGTGCGCACAATCGATTCGAGGTCTGAGTGCGTCGGCGTCCACCCGAGCGTGCTCCGCGCGCGGGTGGGGTTGGCAAAGAGTGCGGCCGGATCACCAGGCCGGCGAGGCGCCAGTGTCCGCGGCACCGCGCGGCCAAGCACACGTTCCACCGTGTCGATGACGTCCTTCACCGACTGCGGGTGACCGGTGCCAAGGTTGAATGCGCTCGAGGCAAGGCCGCGCTCGAGTCCGGCCAGCGCCTTGACGTGGGCGTCGGCCAGGTCGGTCACATGCACGTAGTCGCGAAGGCAGGTGCCGTCTGGCGTCGGATAGTCGTCGCCGAAGATCTGCAGCCCGGCGCCACCGGTGGCCGCCTCAATGGCGCGTGGAATCAGGTGAATCTCCGGCGAGTGGTCTTCGCCGATCTCGCCGTCTGGATCGGCGCCGGCGGCGTTGAAGTAGCGCAGCGCGATCGAGGTGAGCCCGTGCGCGCGTTCGAAGTGCGGCAGCGCCTGCTCAATCACCAGCTTCGAAGCGCCGTAGCTGTTGATCGGCCGCT
>CADEEX010000552.1 GCA_902826465.1 uncultured Acidobacteriota bacterium | reverse complement strand
GGAAGGTGACCACGTTGGCAAGGCCATTGGGGAGCGCCATGCCGATCCGATCACCACGCTGCACACCAGCAGCGGCCAGCGCCGCCGCCACGGCCTTCACCTGACGCTTCAGGTTGCCGTACGTGAGGTGAACGTTCTGTTCCGGCTGAATGATCGCCGTCCGGTCGTCCGGAACCTGCCCCATCAATCCAAGTAGCGTCGTCGGCGTCGCCTCGGCAGTCATGCGCCCTCGTCTCCCCTTCGCAGCATCAACACATTTCGCACCCTGGAACCGCAGAACCGTGGAACCCTGGAACGGTCGAGCGCGTAAGTCTGCCACGGGCGGCACGCCGCGGTCTATGCGTTGCCTGCACGCGTCATCGGAGTCGTGTGGACGAGCGCTGCAGACGCTCGAGCAGTTGGGTTCTGTCCTGCAGGAGCCGGGGATCGTCTGGCGAGGTCAGCAGCTGCCGCTCCACGAGCGCCAGCGCGGCAGACCATTGCCGCCGTGCGTCGGCTCGGCTGCCGCGCGTTGACAGCGCCTCGGCATAGGCGAATCTGAACACGGCAACGTCTCGCATCCAACCGGCGGGGGCGTTGCTCGCCACCAGCAACGGTTCCATCAGGCCGATCGCCGACTCGAACGCCTCCCGCCATTGACCACGACCGGCGGCGGCCCGCGCCGCACCCGTCTTGTACCAGAGCACCGCCCTGTCGCGCGCCAGCACGGGGTCGGAATGTGCGGTCGCGTCTTTGGACGCGCGAAGCGCGCGTGCTTCGTCGAGCGCGGCCAGCGCGCGATCCGGACGGGCCCGAGCCCGTTCCAGATCGCCGATGCGTTCCAGCCCCACGGCAAGATCGCGTTGCGCATCAACCTGATCCGGCGCAAGTGCCAGCCTGTCGCGGCGCAGGCGCACCATGCGCTCGAACGCCGCGCTGGCCCGGGTCAGGTTTCCGGTCTGCAGCATGACGTCGCCGAGCCGCTCGAGCCCCACCGACAGGTCGCGCGCGTAGTCGACGCGGGCGCGATCGCTGGCGCTGGCGCGATCGAGCAGTGCGACCGCACGCTCGAGACCGGACATCGCGCCATCCCAGCTGCCGCTGACGGCGTATCGCATGTCGGCCTGGCGCGTCAGCGCATGCGCCAGGCTCTGCGACGCGCTGGCGTCATCTGGCATCGCGGTGGACCGCTCTTCCAGAATCTCCACCACACGGGTCTGGTCAGCCAGGGCGTCGGCCGCCCGTTCGCGCTCGAGCAGCAACTCGGCGCGATCGGAAAGCGCCGAGGCCTGTTCGAAGGGGTCGATGCTGCCACGGTCACGCAGTTGTCCGTCGAGCGCAGTCAGCGCCGCGTCCTGCGCGGCAGTGGCGGCCGGCAGATCGCCCTGCGCATAGCGAAGCTCACCGATCCGCGCCCAGAAGCGAGCCACGAAGTCGGGCCGGTTGGCGCCCATCGCGTCGTCGCGCCCGCGCTCGAACAGCCTGAGCGCCTCGTCCGCCCCATCGCCGCTGTCTGCAACGGCGAGTCCCAGAGCCTCGATCGCGCCAAGCTGCTCACCGACGAGAGCGGTAGCGCTCGGAAGCGTCGCCAGCCAGGTGTCTGGCCGCCGCCACTGCCGCGTCGTCGGCACGCTGGCAAGCATCGCCACGGCATCGCGAGCATGGGCAATCTGCCGCGTAGCATCGCCGGTCGCCCCGTAGAGACGAGAGAACAGCGCCTGCAACCGGCCCCGCTGCAACTGCAGCATCGGCGCGGGCGCCTCGTCTTCGGTGGTCAGTGTGCTGAAGTCGCGCTCCGCACCGACCAGCAGCTGCCGAATCACCTCGCTCGGGACACCATACTGATCGCCAAATCGCGCGCCATCGTCCACACGCCGTGCGGCCATCTCGATGGCGCTCGACAGCCGCGCACGCGCCGCGTCTGCCGAGTAGTAGGCGCTGATCGCCGCCGCCACGGCCGCAACGGCCAGCACCGTCATGGTGGCCGCAACTGCGCGAACGATGCGTCGCTCGAGACGTTCGGCCTCGAACTGGCGCTGGGTGAGCTCGGTGAGCGTCACGCCGGTCAGTCCACCCACGATCTTGAGCGTCGCCAGATCGAAACCGTCGCCGGTCACTCGAATGTCGGCGGCGAGCGGTTCAGGATCGTCCTCGGCCACGACAACGCCGGGTGCGTCGACGCGCTGGAAGAGCGCAGGAGGAAATGCGCCGTCGGCGACCGTGTCTGGCACGTAGCGCCTGGGCAGACCATCGATCAGCAGCGGGAAGATCCGCGCGCCTCGCCCCAGCGACTTGAAGTGGCGAATCTCCTGGTTCACCCAGGGTGAGCGCGCCGATGCCGGACTGCAGAGCACGACGAGCGCGTCGGAACGCTCGAGCGCCGACGCCAGGACGGTCGCGAGGCTGCCGCTGGCGTCGGCGTCAGACCGGTCGCGAAACATTGGCGTCAACCGCTTGGGAATGAGACCGTGCCCGCGATCGAGGCCGCGAAGCGGGCGCGGAATGCGGTAGCGCTCGAGGGCCCGATGCACGCGCTCGGCAATCGGCCGATCCGCGCTGGCGTAGCTGATGAAGGCGCGATAGCGCATCGCGATGGCGTCAGAACTGGAGACGGGCTTGTGCAGAGAGCGAGGACGCCGAGAACAAGTAGTGAAACGCCAGCCTGGTCGCTTCAAGACGAATCAC
>CADEEX010000551.1 GCA_902826465.1 uncultured Acidobacteriota bacterium | reverse complement strand
ACTGGTCCGCCTCGAGCTCGGCATAAGGGCCCCATGCCTTGAATGGGGCGAGGTACTTGAGGAACAACCAGTTGCCGGAGATGCGGAGCGGACCTGCACCGATACGCCACTTCGAGTAGACCTCGTAGCGCTTCGACGACGCGCCGACATCGTCCATGCGAAGCGCCAGCGCTTTCATCGGCTCGACTCCTCCGCTGCCGGCGCGCGATCCAGAAACTGGAGCTCGCACAGACGACGATAGGGACCACAACGTTCCAGCAATTCCTGGTGCCGTCCGACGTCGACAATCCTGCCGTCGTCGAGAAACACGATCTTGTCGGCGTGCAGAATGGTGGACAGACGGTGAGCAACGATGATCGCCGTCGTGGTCTGAAGAATGCCGTCGACGGCGAGCTGCACTTCGCGTTCGGACTCGCTGTCCAGTGCGCTGGTCGCTTCGTCCAGAATCAGAATCTGTGGTTCGTGGGCAATCGCGCGTGCAATCGCGACGCGCTGACGCTCGCCTCCCGACAGCCTGACGCCGCGATCGCCAACCAGGGTGTCGTAGCCGAGCGATAACCGCTCGATGAACGGTTCGGCGTGCGCCAGTCGCGCCGCTTCGACGATGCGGGCATCGTCAATCTGGTCGCGGCCGAAGCGGATGTTGTTCCGGACCGTGTCGTTCAGCAGCAGCGTGTCCTGGGACACCACGCCGAAGAGCTGACGGTAGGCCACCTGCTTCAGCTCCCGAATGTCGACACCGTCGACGAGGATGCGCCCCTCGACCGGATCGTAGAGGCGCAGCAGCAGGTCGGTGAGGGTGCTCTTGCCAGAGCCGCTCCGTCCGACGACGGCCACGACCTCACCCCTGGCGATGTCGAGCGTCACGTCAGACAGCACCGGCCGATCATCGTAGGCGAACGCGACGCGATCGAATCGAACACCGCGTTCGAACGATCGCTTCTCGATGCTGCCGTCGGTGACGTTCGGGACCTGGTTCAGCAGGTCGGCAATGCGTGTAAGCGCTGCAGCGACACCAACAAGGCGGAGGTAACTGCTGGCCAGGCCGTTGGCCGGCTGAATGACCACTCGGGCAACGTAGACGTAGAGCACCAGCCCCTGCGGCGTCAACCTGCCCGCACGCACCTCGAGCGCCGCCACGATGAGAACGGCCATCACCGCCAATGCATCGAGCGCGGAGCGAGCCGGCTCGCTGACATTCTCGACTCGCGCGGCGGCACGGCTGATGCGCCGAAACTGTTCGGTGTCGACGCGAGTCCTGGCCAGCGCCATCGACTCGGCGCCGAACGACTTGACGACGCGGACGGCCGAGAGCACCTCGTGGAAGGTCGCCGACAGCTGCGCCTGGGCGTTCTGCACGCTGCGACTCGCGCGCTTGACCGGATCGCGCAGCAATCGGTTCAGGCTGAAGTGCAGCCCGACGACACCGAGCGCGCCGAGGGTGAGCCAGCGACTTGTGCCGAACAGATACAGGCTGTAGCCGACGATCTGGATGCTCGATTGAAACAGCCCTTGAACCGCCGGCCCGACGCCGGCGCTGGTGTTCTGCGCGTCGCCGATGAGGCGTGAGACCAGTTCACCGACGCGAGAGTGATTGAAGAAGCGAAGCGACTGCCGGAGCAGGTGCTTCATCAAGTCGATCTGGAGGTGATGCAGCACGTTCGTCCTGACGCGCACCGACACCACCGCCGTCGAGTACTGAATCACGGCCGCGGCCAGCGCTTGCGCCAGGTAGGCCAGACCGATCACGACGACGAGCGTGGATGGATCGGTGAAGAGCCTGAACGGCCACATCGACAACACGTGGTCACCAAGGCTGTTGAGGTCGAAGGTCGCGCCAGAGGCCGCCGCGTCCCCGCCGACTCGAAGCGCCGACAGCGCTGCCGCGACGAGCGCCGGTCCGACCATGGCGATCGCGCTCGACAGCATCGTCAGGGCAACGACGACGGCAACCCCTTTCCAGCTGCGGTACACGTACGAGAGTGCGACCCCCAGCGGCGATATCGAAGGAGCGGGTGACGTCATTTCGCAGCAGCGGCCAGTGTCTGGGCCCGACGTTGATTCGACCGGTCCAGCAGTCGTTCCAGTTCCGCCGCAAGCCGCGTGGCCGGCATCTCTGGACCGCACGACATGACATCGTCTGCAAAGGCTCGCAACGTCGTTGCGGTCTCGGCGGCGTCAAGACTGAAGAACCACTTCAGGGTGTCGGGAATCTCTGCCAGCGTCGGCACCAGCCGAATCAGCGGGCAGGCGAGTATGTGTCGGAGATGAGCCATCCGCTCGTACGACGTCGTCGGCCGGCCCGACACGCCTTCGAGCCCTTTCGGATCGACGAGCGCGACCGGCTTGCCGAGCAACGCTCCTTCGAGCACGACGGTCGAGAACATGGAGACGATGGCATCGCTGGCGGCGAGCGCGTCCGCGCGCTGCCTGGCCTCGGCGGCGTGAATGATGCGCGCCATTCCGACGCTGGCATCGCCCTCATCAACGCTCGGATCGATCCGGATGTTGGGATCGTCGGCTGACTGCGCGCGATCGAAACGGGTGCCCACCGTCGGGTGTGCCAGATACCCGATGTAGGCAGGCGGCAGGTCGCCACGGTTCACCGCAGCGGACAGCTCGCGTAACAGCAATGGCTCGCCCTTGTAGCCGATCGTGCTGCCGGCGACGAAGATCAAGCGCC
>CADEEX010000550.1 GCA_902826465.1 uncultured Acidobacteriota bacterium | reverse complement strand
ACGGCCAGGGCGGACGCGAGCACGGCCAGAAGTGCGATCAACTTCCCGGCGGCCGCGACCTCGCCAATCCTGAACACCGCGCCTATGTCGCCGGGGTGTGGGGGATGGACCCATCGGACCTTCCGCAGCCGGGCGTCGACGCCTACGAGATCATCCGCAAGATCGACCGCGGCGAAATCAAGGGCTTGCTGAGCCTCTGTTTCAACCCGGTGGTCTCCCTGCCCGACAACAACTTCGTCCGGCAGGCGCTCGAGAAGCTGGAATACTACGTCGTCATCGACTTCTTCATGAGCGAGAGCGCACGCTATGCGAACGTCGTGCTGCCGGGTTCGCTTCAGGAAGAGGACGAAGGCACCGTCACCCAGACTGAAGGGCGTGTCATCAAGATCAACAAGGCCGTCGAGTGCCCGGGCGAGGCCCGACCTGATTGGCAGATCATCCAGGACATTGCCAAGGCCATGGGCCGCGCGCAGGGGCTGACCTTCGAGAACCCTCGCCAGATGTTCGAAGAGCTGCGCATCGCGTCCAAGGGCGGAATCGCCGATTACTCTGGGATTACCTACGAGCGTATCGAGGAGAACTTCGGCGTGTTCTGGCCGTGTCCGAGCGAGGTACCGGAAGGCGTCGCGATGCCCGGACCGCAGGGCACGCCGCGGCTGTTCGAACCGGCGTCATGGAACCCGGTCGCGAAAGGCGCCGGGCCGTTCTATTTTCCGGATGGCAAGGCTCGCCTGAACGTGACCCCGTACGTGGGACCGGCCGAGGACGTGGATGAGGAATTTCCGATCATCCTCACCAGTGGACGCGTCGTCAGCCAGTTCCTCTCCGGGAATCAGACCAGACGCATCGGCCCGCTGGTCGATCACTGTCCGGAGCCGCGGATCGAAATGCACCCGCGGCTGGCGGCGCGCCTTGGCATCGCCGATGGCGACTGGGCCACGGCCGAGAGCCGCCGCGGCAACTGTACCTTGCGCGCATCGGTGGTGACGACAATCCGGCCCGACACGGTGTTCATTCCGTACCACTGGTCGGGCCGCAAGAGCGCCAACCAGTTGACGATCTCCGCGCAGGATCCGATCTCGAAGATTCCCGAGTACAAGGTGTGCGCCGTGCGGGTGCGAAAGGCGAATGCGGCGCCCGCCTACGCCGACGCCCTCGAGCCGCAACAATAGCGAGGTCCCCAACCCATGCCTGTGCCAGACACGCTCGAATTCTTCATCGACCCGGGCCGATGTATCGGCTGCCAGGCCTGCATACAGGCCTGCACGGAATGCGACACCCATAAGGGGCAGTCGATGATTCAGCTCGACTACGTGGACCGCGCGCACTCGACGCAGACGGTGCCGGTCGTGTGTCTGCACTGCGACTCGCCGACGTGCGCGGAGGTCTGTCCGGCCGACGCGATCAAACGGACTGAGGATGGCATCGTGCAGACGGCCAGGAAGCCGCGCTGCATCGCCTGCAACAATTGCGTCCTGGCCTGCCCCTTCGGCGTCCCGAAGATGCAGACCAAGATGAACCTCATGATGAAGTGCGATATGTGCTACGACCGCACATCGGTCGGGCTGAAGCCGTGGTGCGCATCGGCCTGTCCGAGCCAGGCGCTGGCGTTTGGCACACGCGAAGAAATGGCGCGGCTACGCCCCCACGCCAAGCCGATCAACACGTTTCAGTTCGGGATGCAGACGATCCGCACCAAGGTCAACATCATGGTACCGCGCGACTCCGCAGTGGAAATCCTTGACGTCACGGCGGCGATGCATGAGCCCACGATTGGCCACGAGATGCTGAACGATGTCTTCGAGCCGGGGTCGGACAGGGGTGACGCATGATTCTGCATCAGCGCGGGGGCGAGGGGCCACGCGACCTCGATCATGGAACCACGCCTCCGGACGGCCGCCCGATCGACGAGCAGCCGAAGTGGCGCCGTGATTTTCCCGTCGACTGGGCCCAGGACGAGTACGTGTCGCGTCGAGAGCTCGTCAAGTTCATGGTGCTTACCAGCGCGGCGATGGTCGCCGGACAGTTCTGGATCGTGCTGAAAAGCACCTTTGGCCGAACGGCGGCGCGCTCGTCCGACGTGCCGATCGCCCGCGTGGACGAGTTGCCGATCGGCGGGGCCAAGACGTTCACCTACCCGGAAGGCAGCACGCCGCGCTTGCTGGTGCGGACCGGTGCGGTCACTTTCGTGGCCTACGACCAGCAGTGCACGCACCTGTTGTGCCCGGTGGTGCCCGCCGTCGAAGTGGGACGCCTTCACTGCCCGTGCCATAACGGCTGGTTCGACCTCGCGACGGGCCGACCCGTCGCGGGCCCACCCCAGCGGGCACTGCCGCGGATCTTCGTGGAGATCCGTGATGGTTCCGTGTATGCGACGGGCGTCGAGGAATCGACGACATGATCCGGCGGCTCCGCATGGTCCGCGCCCAGCGGCTGACGATCGTCAACGCCATGCTCGCCTTCGTGGTCTTGATCGTGGTCCTGCAGCTATGGCTGCTGACGGCCACCATGAACGCCTATCTCGGTGGGGATACCGCCACGATCGTCCCGGCCGCGGTGGGCAGCCTCGCTTGTCTGGGCCTCAATGCCGGGCTGCTCTGGTACCTGTTCGGCCTGGAAAAATGACGAGTTCGCCGGCCGACACCATCGGACGCAGGCTGGCTGGAGCGGTCGCGGGCCTCTTCC
>CADEEX010000549.1 GCA_902826465.1 uncultured Acidobacteriota bacterium | reverse complement strand
CGTCGCGGTTGTTGTCGTGCTGCACGTACTTGCCCCAGTACATCAGCGGCAGCCGTGCGTCACCCGTCGCGCGCTTCTTGTTGAAGTAGTAGGTATCGACCTGCTTTTCGCGGCCATCAACCTCGATCACCGGTGTGATGAGCGTGATGACGTTGTTCCGGATGTTCTGGATGAACGGCGTCTCTTCAACGATCAGGCGATAGGCCAGCTCGATCAGCATCTCGGGGCCGCCGTTCTCCGGCGAATGCATGCCCGACACGAGGTAGTAGACCGGCTTGCCCGCAACCACGAGCGCCGTCGCCTGCGCGTCCGTGGTCTTCCGCGGATCGGTCAGCGACGCGAGGATCCCTTTGTACCGATCGAGCGCCGCGATGGTGGCGTCGTCGGCGATGGCAAGCGCCACCATGTCGCGCCCTTCCTCGCTGGTCCCGATCTTCCAGAATCTGGCGCGGGGCGACGCGTGCGCAAGCGCCTCGTAGTAGCGCTGAATGTCGGCCGCGTATGTCAGCTCGCCCGGCGTGCCGACAATCCGCCCGAAGAACTTCAGAGGGGACGGCACCGTCGTCGAGACTGGAAGATGGTCAACCAGCTCAGTGCTGATGCGGGGATCTTGAAGGTGCCGCTTGATGAGGGCGCCGTATTCCGCGTCGTCTCTGGGCTGGACGGCTCGCTGCGCCGACACGACCGTCAGGGAACCGCACGCCAGCGCAACCGCAAGTAACCGTGAGCGCATGCGCGATTGTAGCCGCAGCGCCAATCGAGGACACTTTCCGCCGCTGGGGACACGGCGGAGAGGTCGAGCAGTGGATATCGCCATGATTCCTGGCAATTTACGTGAGTTTCGGCAAATGCCCTTGCGGTACGAGGCTTGCGTTAGGATGTTCGTTCCTCAAGGAGTCAGGGTCATGGGTTCGCACAGGTTCGCACTTGCCGCTCTCGCTGTCGCGTGTGTCGCTGCGGCCGGAGGAGGCAGCTACCTTGCCACAAGGCAGAACGTCGCCACCGTCGCCGTGCCGGCCGCTCAGGCCTCGAACTCGGTCACGACCTTCACTGACCCATCTGCGCCAGCCACTCCCGCCGTGGCGCCATCGACGCCGTCAGCCCGGGCGGTCCCGGCGCCAAGCCGCGCGATGAACACCCGAGCTGCCGCCTCCGACAGCCGGAACTCGGCGTCCCGCACAGTGCCGGCACCTCAAGCCGCTCAGGCACCACGGGAGGAGCCGCATGATGCCGCGGCACCACCAGTCGTTGAGGCCGCAGGCACGACACCAGTCGCCACTGAGCCCGTTGTGGAAGCGCCGCCGCTGACCGCATCCGCTGCCGCGCCTGCCGTCGAGCCCTCGCGATTTCCCGAACCACCCTCCCCCACATTCGACGAATTGGTCGTCCCTTCAGAATCGGTCATCGGCCTGCAGACGGACGGATTGATCACCAGTGACCGCGCGCGCGTGGAAGACCGCGTCGAGGCGCGCGTGTCGCGCGACGTGCGCATCGGCGGGCAAGTCGCCATCCCCGCAGGGGCACGTGCACACGGGACGGTGGTCGTGGTGGAGCGCGGCGGACGCCTCCGCGATCGGGCGCGGCTCGGCATCCGCTTTCACGTGCTCGAGCTCGCCGACGGCACGCGGCTTCCGATCAGCACCGACACCATCTTTCGGCTCGGCGAGTCGCCCAGCAATGGCAGCGCCGCACGCATCGGCGGCGGCGCGGTGGCGGGTGCCATTCTCGGCGCCATCATCGGCGGTGGCAAAGGTGCGGCGATCGGTGCCGCCACGGGCGCGGGCGCCGGCACCGCCACGGTCATGGCGGGCGATCGGAGCCCTGCCACATTTCCTCCAGGATCGGATGTCACCGCGCGCATCCTCTCGCCGATCACCGTGACGGTGGAGCGCGAGTAACCACGAGCGGCGCGGCCGGCTCTACTTCGCGCAGAAGGGATAGACAGGGCAGACGCTGCGTTCAGCCGAAGCAATCGCCTCGGCCGCAACCATGACGCTGCCATCGCTCTGCCGCGCGCTGGCCCTGACCACGGCGAACGCGAAGCGCTCGACAATCGCATCGGCCTTCTTCAACTGCTCTTCGTTCGCCTTATCCTGCACCGACCGCACGGCCCCGGGCGAGACGAACTCCTCCATCAGATCGATGACCTCTTCGGGCGCAAACGCGCGCGACTCTTCAAGCGTGGTGTTCATGATGCCGCGCCAGCGCCAGATGAGTCGCGTGGCCGCGTAGGGCGTGTCCGGTGGCTGCGCCTCGGCCGCAGGCCCGAACGCCAGTCCGAGGAGTGACAGCAGCACCAGAACGACTGGTCGTCTCATCACACTATTCTCCACTGTTCGCGCCAGCTCTCACCGGCATCGTCGGTTGTCAGCGCGACGACGCCGTGAGGCGGGAACGTGAGTGCGGGCTCACCCACCATCAGCGCCAACAATCGAGGCAGGTGAGGAAAGTGCCCGGCGATGAGCACGTCGCGCGGTTCGGCTCGCAATCGATCGCGCATCCACTCCGGGGGATCGGCCGGCTGCAGATCGCGGGTCGCCGACAGCTCCGCCAGCGCATTGCAGGCACGCCAGAACGCCTCCGCGGTCTGCTTCGCTCTCAGCTTGCCGCTGTGCCACACCACGGCCGGGCGGGCACCACGTCCAGCCGCATCCATCGCCGCGCGATCGACGCCGGCGCGGCCGACCGCCGACAG
>CADEEX010000548.1 GCA_902826465.1 uncultured Acidobacteriota bacterium | reverse complement strand
GACCGACCAGCGCTGCGGAGGACGCGCACCGACGAAACCGTGAAACGCCGGGTCGGTCGCCGGGGGCCTTCCCGCTCTGAGCGCCTGCCACTCGTTGTCAGCCGAGCTGGTGGCACGCGTTGACGTGTCGCGCTCGTTGCTGCTGTGACTCTTCACGGTCGTCGCTTCTTCGACCACCGTCGACAACCTGGCGGCGGTGACTTCGTCGAGCTGCGCCGACCGGCTCACGAGCGCTTCGTCGTCGAGGGTGAACGTTGACAGGGCGACCCTGTGTGTTGATGACGCGATCAGATCAAGGAAGCGGGCATCGTCGGCGCTTCGCCTGTCTTTCTCGGAGGGCCATCCGAGC
Source organism: uncultured Acidobacteriota bacterium (assembly GCA_902826465.1). Taxonomy (GTDB): domain Bacteria; phylum Acidobacteriota; class Vicinamibacteria; order Vicinamibacterales; family CAVVIG01; genus CADEEX01. Next base: position 2,349 of record CADEEX010000548.1, on the reverse strand, counting down.
GCCTTCAAGACGGTCGGTGGATAGAAGATGTTTCGTCGCGGACGTTCCGGCCATTCGTTCTCAATCAGGCCGACTATCGTGACATCGTCGAAGTCGCCGAAGCGGGCCGACTGATCATCGAGGAGCGACACACCGTGCGCGCCACCGCCCCCGACGTCTATCGTCTGGTCGCCGATCCAGCGACGCACCGTGGTCGCGAGATCTGCAAGGGTCCAGACGGGGTCGTGGTACGCACGATGCGCCGACTCCAGCTCGTCGAGCAAGGTCGTCAAGCGATCGCGAGCCGTTTGCTCCCGGCTCGTCAACGAGTCAGCCGCCACGGGAGGACGGGCATGTGCCTTGAGGACGGCGGTGAGCCGCGCCACCTGGTCCGACGCGGGCGCCGGCGTAAGCATAGGCGCCAGCTCGCGTGCGAGCGTGAGCGCGGCCTGAAGGGCCGGTGTTTCGGGCCTGGCGTCCGCCTTCGCGGCCAGCACTTCAAGGCGGTCGAGCCCGCCGAGATACCGCTCGCTGCTCAGGAACCGGTTCATGGCCGCGATCGAGGCGCGCGTGACCGCGGTGCCATCAGGTGCCATCGCAAAATGCGGGCACGAGAGCACCGCGACCAGGGCATCGCGCGAAAACGACGTCTCCAACGCATCGAGGACAAGGTCGACAACGGCGATCGACGGCTCTGCCGCGAGTGGCAACGTGTCGTAGACGCGATACGGAACACCAGCGCGACCCAGCGTGTCCGGCGCCAGATAGAGATACGGCAGCGGCCGCTTGAACACCACGGCCGCACGCTGCCAGATCGCAACATCGTGCTGGACCCGTCGCGACACGGCGTGCAGTTCCTCCTCGCGGTCGCGATGCGTGTGCCAGAGCACGTCGCCCTGATCATTTCGTGGCGTCACCAGTCGGGGATTCGCCGTCGTCGACGTCACCACACTCGCGCCGTCGACTTCCTCCAGCCCTGGCCACCAGGAGTGAAGACGCTCGTGGAAACCGGACGCCAGCACCGACGCCGTGCAGACGAGATCGACGGTTTCAAGGTGTGGCAGGGTCGAGAACAGTTCGAAGTCGGCGACGAACAACCCGGCAGGATCGGCAATCCAGTCAGCCACTGCGATCACGGCATGCCGCAGCGGAGTCGTGGTTGATGCCGTGAGCAATACCTGGCGCAGCGTGTGTTCGTCGCAGGCGCCGCTATCAACCACCCGCTGCTCGTACTGGCGAAAGGCTTCGGCGAGAAAGCGCGTTTGCCGCAGCAGCCGCTCGGCGCCTCGATCGTCGAGGTCGCCGCCGAGCGATTCGGTGATCAGCTCTTCAAAACGTCGCACCAGCTGTGGTTGCCGACGCAACTGATCATAGAAGCGCAACAACTCGGCCACGAGGCCGGGCCGAATCGTAAACGGCAGGGTGCCGACGAGTGCCGCGGCCGCGGTGGCGGCCGACTGCGCCATGGCGTCGCGCTCGAACAGTGTCAATCCACGCGGCGGCACGTCGAGGCGGCGATGCAGTTCGTCGTACAAATCGTCCCGCGTGACCAGACGAGCGGCAAACATCGACTGTGCGGCAGCCCCGATGGTGTTGGCAAGGACGCGGGCCGCGGCGCGGGTCGGCACGAGGACGGCGCCGTCCTGCGGCGACGGCAGCGCGGACGTCAGCGCGGCAATGACGCGACGGAACGACTGCAGATCGGGCACGCGGACGAGCCGCGTGCGGCGGGGTGTGATCACCGGGACAGTTGCGGGGCGCGAAACGCCAGTTGCAGTTCCGACGCCGCGCGCGCGCCGAGCATCAGCGCACCCGCCGCCGCCGACGATGCGTTCCAGGCGCGGTCCATGTCGCCAGTGAGCGCCGCTTCGCGACGAAGTTTCGCCGCGCTTTCGGCCATCTGGACCGCGCTGAGCAGCAACGCGTGCAGGTCTTTCATCTCGTCCGGCGGCACCACCGTGGCGACGACTCTCTGTACGGCGTCGGCAGCGCGCAGAATCGCGCCGATGGCGTCCGGGCCTGACCCGCTCAACGCCTTGATGTCTTCGAGCGCCGGACCGATGGAAGAGAGACGGGTGAGCGAGGTGCCGATCGTGTCGCGATAGCGCCTGAGTTCGGGCAGACGAATCGCCCAACGGTCGCGCGCCAGCCTGAGGCGACGCGCGGCGTCGAGTTGATCCTGCACTGCCGTGAGGATGCCGTTGAGCGCATCAGGGCGCGCCGATCCGAGCGCGGCGTCGCGGCGACTCACGAGCGCGATGATGCGCTCCACGCCTCGCACATCCGCCGTCTGGGCGCGCGCGGTGGCCAGGTTCAGCATCTCTGCGCCAAGCACACGGTACGACCGATCGATCTGCAGTTCCCGAGCCA
>CADEEX010000547.1 GCA_902826465.1 uncultured Acidobacteriota bacterium | reverse complement strand
GTCCCATCTGGAGTTCTGCGCCGGCGCGAACCGGCATGGCCTGCCACCGCGCCAGCGGACGCCCATCGAGGCGCGCATTCATGTCGGCGCCCGTCAACGCGATCACGGTAGCGGCGTGAAAGCGCAGCGTCGGTCCGATCATCGTGCACTCGAGTGCCGCGGCATCGTCGCTGTTCCCCACCAGACGATTTGCCAGTCGGAACGCGAGCGAATCCATGGGGCCCGACGGTGGCACCCCGACATGCCAGAACCCTACGCGTCCAGGGTGGTCCTGCACGGTCGTCTGCACACCAGGGTCGACGACTTCGATCGCACGCGGACGGTAGCTGACGCCCTTGAGCACGCTGGTCGAGAATCCACCCTCGACAAACGCGGACGTGGCCACCACCTGTCGCAGGTAATCGAGATTGGTTTCTAGGCCCGCGCACCGCACCTCGGCGAGTGCAGTCCCGAGCCGGGTCACCGCCTCTGCCCGATCGTCCGCCTTGACGATGATCTTGGCCAGCATCGGGTCGTAGAACGGACTGATCTCGGTGCCGGCCTCGACCCAGGTGTCGCAACGCACGTCAGCAGGAAACGCGACGTCCGTGAGCATGCCAGTACTCGGGCGGAAGTCGTGCGCCGGGTCTTCGGCGTAAATACGGACCTGGATCGCTGCGCCGTTCGGCTCGACTCGCAGTGTCTCGAGCGGCGGCAGGTCGCCGGCGCCGAGTCGCACCATCCACTCGACCAGATCGATCCCGGTGACCGCCTCGGTGACGCCATGCTCCACCTGCAGGCGGGTGTTCACTTCGAGGAAGAAGAAATCTTCGCGATCGGCATCGTAGAGAAACTCCACGGTGCCGGCCGAGCGATAGTTGATAGCCGCCGCAATCTGTGTGGCCGTCGCGAACATCCGGCGGCGCACCGCGTCGGACAGGCCAGGCGCCGGCGTCTCTTCAATCACTTTCTGGTTTCGGCGCTGCGCTGAACAATCGCGCTCACCGAGCGACAGCACACCGCCACGCCCGTCGCCGAAGATCTGCACCTCGATGTGCCGCGCCTTCTCCACGTACCGCTCGAGATAGACCCCACCGTGGCCGAAGTTGGCGGCGCCCATGCGCATCACCGCGGCAAAGCCGTCTTCGAGTTCCTGCGGCGTCCGGCAGATACGCATGCCGATCCCACCGCCTCCGGCCGTGCTCTTCAACATGACCGGGTAGCCGCAACGCTCCGCCTCGTCGAGCGCGTGCGCTTCGTCTGTCAGGAGATCGGTCCCGACCAGCAACGGCGCGCCCTGCTGCCGCGCGATATCGCGGGCGGTGTGCTTCAGGCCAAGCGCCCGCATCTGATCGCCGGTCGGGCCGAGAAACACGATGCCGGCACGATCGCACGCATCGGCAAAGCCGGCGTTCTCACTCAGGAATCCATAGCCCGGGTGAATCGCTTCGGCGCCAGTCGCCCTGGCCGCCTCGAGGATCGCGTCCTGCCGGAGATAACTCTCGCTGGCCGGCGACGGACCAAGACGCACGGCCTGATCTGCCATCGCGACGTGGCGCGAGAAGCGATCGGCGTCCGCATAGACGGCAATCGGCGAGACGCCTAACGCCCGAAGGGTCGGAATGATGCGGCAGGCAATGGCACCACGATTGGCGATGAGGACCCGTCGGAACATCAGGACGTCGGGTCCCAGATGAGCACGCGGATTGGCGTCGGATTGTAGGCGTTACACGGGTTGTTGAGCTGTGGGCAGTTGCTGATCACGGCAATCACGTCCATCTCGGCACGCAGTTCGACGTACTTGCCGGCATCGGACACGCCGTCTTCGAACGTCAAGACGCCTTCCGGCGTGACCGGCACGTTCATGAAGAAGTTGATGTTGTGGGTGATGTCGCGCTTCGAAAACCCATTGCCCCAGCCGAGCACCGCCTTGACGAAGCTCTGGCGGCAGGCGTGCATGTGCGACTTGTCGAGCGCGTAGCGTACGCGGTTGCTCTCCGTCGCGCAGGCGCCGCCGAGGGTGTCGTGACGCCCGCAGGTATCGGCCACAATCGTCAGCAGCGGCCGGACCTGGTTCGACATCAGCCGCGTGCCGGTGGTCAGGTAGATGTTCCCCTGCTCGCGGATGGTGTCCTGCGCCGAGTAGCGCTCTTCATAGTCGTAGGCGTTGTAAAACAGCGTGTCCGCCGCCTGATTGCCTTCGACATCCACAATCCGCAGGATCTGCCCTTTCTCGACCTGATAGATCCAGGGGTCGCCGGCAGGCACGGTGGCATCGTAGACGGCATGCTCCGCGGTCAGCCGGCTGTGTACCAGACTGTCAGGGACGAAGAAGTGATCCGGCGCTTCGGCGCGTGAGGGGCGAGTCACTGGAAATACCGTTCCGTCAATTGAAAGCCCCGGCCGTTCTCGGGCCTCGATGTGCGGCACCGATCGTCCGCCGCCGGTGGAAGCGTGCGACGAATCGCCAGATGCACCGGCCGCGGATGGTAGGTCGGCGACGGGTCCATTGGGTGCTGGCAGGTGTTCAATACCGTCAGCACGTTCATTTCAGCTCGCAGATCGACGAACGCACCAGCATGTGACGCATTCTGGACAAACTGCATCACCCCACGATCGCTGACGATGACCTTGCTGAAGAAATTGACCGGCGCCACCATATCGCGCACGCTCAGTCCGTATTTGGCGATTTCGACGAGAAAGCTGTCGTACGCGTTCTGGT
>CADEEX010000546.1 GCA_902826465.1 uncultured Acidobacteriota bacterium | reverse complement strand
GCGGACCTCCCCGTCCATCGATCTGCCCGACCGGGTAAGTTCGACTTCCGACGAGATCGTCACGCAAGTCATTACGGTCCGGAACATCAGCGCTGTGCAGCTGGTTCCGATCCTGCGGCCGCTGATTCCCCAGGAAGGCCACCTCGTCGCGTCGCCTTCGTCGAACATGCTGATCATTTCCGATCGCGCGAACAACGTGAACAGGATCATGCGGATCATCGCCCGGATCGACCAGGCCGGCGATGGGGACATCGACATCATCCAGCTGCAGAATGCGAGCGCGGGCGAGATCGTCAGGGTCGTGAACACCCTGTTCACTGCCGGTGGTGCCGCAGCCGAGGGCGGTGGTGCCGCCATGCAGGTGAAGGTGGTCGCGGACGACCGCAGCAACAGCGTCCTGGTAACTGGCGAAGCGTCGCAGCGACTGCGCATCAAGACCCTGATCACCCATCTCGACACCCCGCTCGAAAGCGGAGGTGACACGCAGGTCCGCTACCTGCACTACGCCGATGCGGAGAAGATCGCGACCAAGCTGAAGGAGCAGATCCAGGGCGTCACACAAGCCGCACCGGGCGCCGCCGCCGCTGCGGGTGCAGCCGCCGCCGACCGCAACGTCACGATCTGGGCCGATGTCGAAACGAACGCGCTTGTCATCACGGCTCCACCCAAGATGATGCGCCAGGTGATGTCGATCATCGACAAGCTCGACATTCGCCGCGCGCAAGTCCAGGTCGAGGCCATCGTCGTCGAGATCGATTCGGACAAGGCATCGGAACTCGGCCTCAACTGGGCTGCGACTGGCAACGATTCCGCAGGGAACCCGATTCCACTCGGTGTATTCAATCAGGCCGTTGGCGGCACGAGCCTAGGCGACATCCTGCGCGGCATAGCCAACCCGAGTGCGGCCACTACGGTACCCAACGGCCTCACGCTGGGCGGCGGACGATTCGAAGAATCCGGCTCTGGCATGAATTTCGCGGTGATCCTCAGGGCCCTCCGGGGCGATGCCAACACGAACATCATCTCCACTCCGTCGATCATGACGCTGGACAACGAGGAAGCCGAGATCAAGATCGCACAGGAAGTGCCCTTCATTACCGGCCAGTACACGAACACGACAGGTAACACGACCGGCGCCGCCTCCGGAACCGTCAATCCGTTCCAGACCATCCAGCGACAGGAAGTCGGCACCATCCTGAAGATCACGCCTCAGATCAACGACAGCGGCACCGTGCTCATGAAGATCGAGCAGGAGGCGTCAAGCCTCGCTCAGGGGACTTCCGGTGCGGTCGACCTCATCACCAACAAGCGCACGATCAACACGAGGGTGCTGGTCGACGATGGCGGTGTCATCGTGCTCGGCGGGCTGATCGAGGACAACCTCCGGGAAGGCGAGAACCGCGTACCGTTCCTCGGCGCGATTCCGCTGCTGGGCGAGCTCTTCAAAACACGCAGCGTGAAGAAAGTGAAGACGAACCTGATGGTCTTCATTCGCCCGACCATCATCCGCGACGGTGTCGAGGCAGCCTTCGAGACCAACAGCAAGTACAACATGATCCGCGACCAGCAGCTCAAGCGCAGCAATGGCAGCGTCCGGATGCTTCCGGGAGACAGGCAGCCCACCCTGCCACCGATCGAGGAGCTGCAGAAACCTCAGTCTGCATTGCCCGCTGCCACTGACACGGCATCGGGACAGAACACGAGTAATGAAGGTGCGCAAGCAATCACGCCGTCGCCGGCAGCGACGCCTGAAGCACCGGCGGGAAGCCGCGCCGGTCCAAGGTAATGGCAGCCTCACCTCCCATCGCTCTCCAGGAGACGGCGCAGGCACCAACTGCCGCGCCATTGCTGTCATTCACGTTTGCCAAGCGGCACGGCATCCTCGTGCAGCAGATGGTGGACGGCATCGCTGAAGCCGTCTACAGGGAAGGAGCCACTCCCGCCAGCATCGCAGAGGTACGCCGATTTCTTGGCGTTCCCTTGCGCCTGCGTCGCGTGGAATCCGATGCGTTCGACCTGCTGCTGCGCGAACGCTACGAAGGCGGCACCAGCACGGCCATGCAGATGGCCGGTGGCTTCGAGGACGACACGGACCTCACCCACCTCGCCCAGGATCTCCCCGAGCCCTCCGACCTGCTCGAGAGCGACGACCACGCGCCCATCATCAAGCTGATCAATGCGATGCTGACGCAGGCGGTCCGCGAGAACGCGTCGGACATCCATATCGAGCCGTTCGAGAATCGCCTCGTCATCCGCTTCCGGATCGACGGGGTGCTGCGGGAGGTCCTGCAGTCGCGCCGCGCCGTGGCACCGCTGGTCGTATCGCGCGTCAAGGTCATGTCGAAGCTCGACATCGCCGAGAAGCGGCTGCCGCAGGATGGTCGCATCAGCCTGCGCATCGCAGGGCGTGCGGTCGACGTGCGTGTCTCGACCATCCCCGCAGGCCACGGTGAACGCGTGGTCTTGCGCCTCCTGGACAAGCAGGCGGGCCGCCTCGAGTTGAGCTCCCTCGGCATGGAGCAACACACGCAGGACCGGATGGACGACCTCGTGCACAAGCCGCACGGCATCATCCTCGTGACGGGCCCGACGGGCTCGGGCAAGACGACCACGCTGTACGCCGCGCTCGAGCGGATCAACGACAACACCCGCAACATCATGACGGTCGAGGATCCGATCGAGGACTACATCGACGGCATCGGGC
>CADEEX010000545.1 GCA_902826465.1 uncultured Acidobacteriota bacterium | reverse complement strand
TCGAACCGGTCGAGTGGTCCAGCATTGTGCCTGGCGATGTCATCACCTACCGCTTCAACGACAAGTTCCCGACACGACGGGTCGTCGAGGTGCAGCACGAGACGGAGCGGCTGATCATCCGCGGCGACAGCATCAAGGGCTGGCCCGATTTCGTGGTGGCTCGCGCCGACGTTCTCGGACGGGCCGAGGCACGGATTCGCGACGAGCGGCGCATTGACGTACGCAGTGGCGAATGGCGTCGTGCGGCACGTCGCGCACTGCTGATGCAGCGCCTTGTCAACCTCGCACGCCGGACGCGCGGACCGGTTCGCCGTCCGCTCTTCCTGCTGGCCCGCCTGCTGCAGCACCGATGATCACGGTCCTGCGGCTCGGCGCCTTCGACGTCGCCCTCGACAGCAGCGTCGCCCCCGAGTATCCGCGCTTTGAGGCGCTGTTCAGGACCCGCCTCGAACAGATGCCCGACCACACGGCCGCGGATCTCTGCCTGTCGCTGGCCGGGTCTGATGAGGGGCCGGCGTGTGGACTGAGCGACGCGCTGACGCGCACCGATCGGGGCTTGCGGACCACCTACGCCAGCGATCTGATCGCCGCGGAGCTCGACCAGAGCGTCCAGCCGCCGACGCTGGTGCTGGCGATTGATCGCGGCAGCCCACGGATCGTGCATCTCGATCACTACCTGCGTATCGTGATCAACGCCGTGCTGCGCCACTTCCACCGGGTGCGGATGCACGCGGCGGCGATCGACTTTGGCGGTGCCACGTCGCTCTTTATCGGCGACAAGGGCGCCGGCAAAACGACGATCAGCCTGCACCTGGCCAGGGCTGGCGGTGCCGTGCTCGCGGAAGATCAGGTCGTGCTTCGTCGAACGCCGGCACACGCCTATCTGGCCGCAGGAAGCGACGGCCTGATGCGACTGACCGAGAAGACGGAGGCCCACTTCTTTCCAGACCGGCTTGCGGTCGCGCCGATCGAGGTGGCGGGAGTCGCCAAGAAGGAGATCGCGGCGCGCGAGCACATTCGTTGCGAGCCGCACGTCGAGAAGCCGTTGCGTCGCCTCTTTTTTCCGACCTTCGGGCCGACGTTTGCCATCGAGCGCCTGGCCGGGCGCGACCCGCTGGCGCGGCTTGCCGCCCCGCTCCTGCCAATCCATCGCTTCACCGGCGACGCCGACCGCCTGCAGTTCATCGCCTTTCTCACCGGCGTCGTCGCCCAGACGGAATGTTACAAGCTGACCGTCACCTCAGACATCGGCGACCTCAGTGAGCTGTCACGGTTTCTGGGATGACGCGGGTGACCCTGGTCGGCGACCGCACCGAGCCGACAGCCATCTCGCGCGTCAACCGCTTCTGGGCCGAGGGCCTGCAGGCGGCGGGCTACCACATCGATGAGACCGGCGGTCAGGTCAGTCTTCATCACGACTACCGCCAGCACTTTGCCACCTGCGCGGCCGGTGACGCCGCGCTCAGGATCGCGGTGCGGACCTGGGACTTTGGTCCGTTTCCCCCCACCTGGACCCAGCGGATCGGGCGCGACTTCGATCGGCTCTGGGTCCACACCACCTGGATTCGTGACAAGGCCATCGAGGGAGGAGCACCCGCACACCTGGTATCCATCGTGCCGCATGGATTCGATCCCGGAGTGTTCACGCCGGCGGGCCCCACGGCCGGTCTCGACGAGGCCTTCACCTTTCTGTTTGTGGGTGCCACCGTGCCGCGCAAGGGCTTTGACGTGCTGTTGCGCGCGTACGCGGAGGCGTTCAGCGCCGCCGACGCCGTGCGCCTGGTCGTCAAGGGTCACACCGCCGACACCTTCTACGCGGGACAGCACATGAGCGACCGGATCGCCGAGTTTCAGCGAGATCCGTCTCACGCACCGCTGCGGCACATCGATGGCTACGTTTCCGACTACGATCTGGCCGCCATGTATCGCGCGGCTGACGCCGGTGTCTTTCCCTATCGTGCCGAGGGGTTCGCCATGCCGATCCTCGAAGCCATGGCCTGCGGACTCCCCTGCATCGTTCCGCGGTTCGGCGCCTGCCTCGACTACTGCACGGAAGCCTCGGCGTTCTTTGTCGAGCCCCGGCGCATTCGGCTGCCGGTGCGTCAGGAGTTCGCGTTCAATGCGTTCGAGTTCCGCGAACAGATCACCGCCGTCGACTTCTGCGAAGTGCCGGTGGCGGCGCTGGCCGGCGTCATGCGGGACGTGTTCGAGGGTGGCCGTCAGGCAGCACAGGCACGCGGCGCCGCTGCGGCGGAGGCCTGTCACCGCGGATGGACCTGGCAGCGGGCCTTCGACCGCATCGTCGCGCAACTCTCTGTCGACGGGTTCCCGCCGAATGGTGCACCGGCGTCATGAGGCTCAGTGTCATCAGCCTGTTTCGAGATTCGGCGTCGTACATCCACGACACGTTCGCGAACCTTGCAGCGCTGGAGCGGCAGCACGACGTCGACTACTACTTCTATGAGAACGACTCGGCCGACGAGACGGTTGCCCTTCTCCGCACGTGGATGACGAACCGCCCAGGCACGCTGGTGAGCGAGCGCCTCGGCAGGCCGCGGTTCTCGCAGACCACGGAGCCGGAACGACTGACGGCCATGGCTGATTACCGGAATCGGATTCTGCGCACCGCCAGGCAGTCGCGCTCGGACTGGACCCTGCTGCTCGACCGCGACGTGTCCTTCTCTTCACACACCATGACCCCACC
>CADEEX010000544.1 GCA_902826465.1 uncultured Acidobacteriota bacterium | reverse complement strand
CGCACGTCGGACGCCCCAGATGCCGCGACGTCCGCGGTGCGCTCTGCCTTGTCGAGCGTCGATCCCGGCCTGCCGATGTACGCGACGCAGACGCTCGAGCGGGTAGTCGATGGTTCGGTCGAAGCGCGTCGTTTCAATATGTCCCTCCTGAGCATGCTGGCGGGCATCGGCGTTTTACTCGCAGGCGTCGGCATTTACGGCGTGGTGGCGTTCTTCGTCGTGCAGCGCCGCGCGGAGATTGGACTTCGCATCGCGCTCGGCGCCAGCGCCGGGTCTGTGCTGTGGATGGTGCTGCGGCATGGCGGCCGGCTCGCGCTGGTCGGTGTCGGCATCGGGACACTGCTCGCGGTGTTGGCGTCGCGCGTGCTGGCGACTCTGCTGTTCGAGATTTCGCCGACCGATCCGCTGACCTACGGCGTCGGCGGCGTCGGGCTGCTGGCGCTGGCCCTCGTGGCGTGCGCGGTGCCGGCGCTGATGGCGGCACGGGTCAGCCCGTTGCGAACGCTGTCAGGGCAGTAGGGGCTCGGGCGTCTTCCGACGGCTTCTGTGATAGATAGGTGGCGTGGAGCGCCACATCGTAGACCTGATGCTTCGATCGGTCCTCTTGCTCCTACTTGGAGGGGCCACCTCCGAGCGCGTGATCTTGGCCTATGCCTTAATCACGCTGATGGGCCTTTGGCCAACTTTTTGGGCGAATCGATATCTCGAGTGGAAGAACGATCCCAACGTTCTAGGGCGCGACTTCGACGACTGACGCTCGTGGGCCATGTCGAGTTGACCGCTCCATCAACCGCAACCGCGATTTCCGCGAGTCGGCGAGCCCAAAACTGAACACGTGCCGGAGAAGGGCGAACTCTTCTTGAGCCCAGGCATCGCGGCTGCTGGCCTCGACATCTCAGATCGAAAGGCCGGGATCTCCCTCAATCACGTGCTGGCGCAGCACAGGTCGCTCGCCAGGTTTCCAGAGCGATGCCGTGTGGACGACCCGGTAGCGGAGCGGACCGCCATCGGGTCGGTCGCTGCGCGTGATCGGGCGCGGGATGCAGACGAACTCGGTCCGCATTTCATCGCTGGTGAGCCGCACCGTCGCGTAGCCGTGACCGCCCATATCCACGAACTCGAGGTGCGGCGATAGTTGCGGGTTGGACACGGCGTGCGCGCGCTTCAGGTCGAAGCTCCTGGCGTATTCGAGGCACGAGCGGACGCCGTGCTTGAGCAGCATGTTGTAGGTCCATTCAGGTTGACCCGCCGGTCGGTCGGCCAGGAACAGCGCACGAAGCGGATGATCTTTGCGGAGCGTGTGCTCGAACGACTCCATCGCCCCAGGGCTGGCCATCGAGGCGCCGACGAAGCTGATGCCGACCGGCTCGAACTTCGCCGGTGGCAATTGGGCGGCGGCGTAGCCGGCCCAGAAGCTATGACGGTCGCCAGACACGATCGCGAATCCGCTGATCTTCGCGTCGCGGACGAGATCATAGATTTCGCCACGCTCGTGATACGCGCTGCCAAAGTCGACGCTTCCGAACTCGGCGAAGGTGTCGGCCGGCCACTTCTTCGTGGTCAGTCCCTCGGGAAGATTCTGCGGGTCGGCCCGCATGTCGAGGGCACCGAGCGAACTGCCCCAGACCTTCCAGGTTGCCCTCGACCGACGGAGCCGGTCCATGAACCATTGCTTCTGACGGGCGCCGAGAATCGTACGCGGCGGTGAATCCTTCCTCGGATTCGGGATCCTGGCCTCGCCAAAACTGAGTTCGGCGGGCGGGTTGCCGCCATTCAAAGTGCGGCCGGCATCGAGCGCAATCATCGCCGTCTCAGAGAACATCCCGTTGAACGCCGGATCGTAGATCTTGCCAACGCCCTCCGCATCGGTCGGGTCGTCGCCGCAGAAGCTGTGCTGGTCGGTGAGAATCAGATCGAGGTGGCGGCCGTAGCGCAAGGAGCGATACGCAATCAGGCTGTTGATCGCCTTCAGGTTGTTCGGTTCGATCCCGAGATAACTGTCGTCCCACTTCTCGATCGGCACATTCTTAACCGCCACCGGGCCGAACGTGTCGAGCGATCCGCTCGGCGCCTTCACGCGCGCGGGAATGTATTCGAACCAGGCCTGGTTGGCGGCGACTTTCACCGTCTGGCCCGGTTGTGGCGGGCCTCCCGCCTGAACGATGCTCTGGCGCCCTTGCCAGGAGAACTCGTGATTGTCCCAGATGGCGACGAACGGCCAGCGCGCTCGCGCGTCCTGCAGATCGGGGTCGGCGAGGTAGCCCTTGTAGACGATGCGGTAGCCCTCGACGGTGAGCGGGTAGTGGAAGTTACTGCTCTTGCCGCCGTCGGGAATCCGGCCGACGTCGTAAATGGTGCGGTCGTAGCGCGTCTGCACCTCGTCGGGGTATTGCACGACCTCGTAAATGAAGTCACCGAGGTGGAGCACGAACCCGAGTTGTTCGGCAGGCCCCGCGCGCTCGTCCTCGAAGATCATCCGGCGATAGCCATTGAGCGTCCCTTCATTGACGCTCTGGCAGCTGACGAAGGCAAACTTCACTGGCCGTGGATCGTTCGCCAGCGGCGCGGTGATCGTCCGGCCGACGCGGCTTCCGTTCCCCTCGCCATCGGTGAAGCGGTACCAGTAGACGCGCCCCGGCTTGAGACGGCCCACCAGCACGCGCGTCGTCCAATCCGACTCCGCTGAAACCGGTGCAGACGCCTTGGCG
>CADEEX010000543.1 GCA_902826465.1 uncultured Acidobacteriota bacterium | reverse complement strand
CTGCCGTTGTCGTCGTCGCGCTTTGTGGTTTTCCCGGAAGAGATTACGAATGGACCACTGGCCTTGGTTCCGCCGCCTGTGCCGTCGTCCGGTAGATCAGAGAAGTAGGTTGAATTGAAAACCGTATTCCAGGCATCGCGAGCCTGCGCTCTGGTGCACTTTGGATCATCCAGGATCTTGAGCGTCTCCAATGCTTCGGACAGACGATCACGGAAGTACTTGACGGCCTCATCTCCCTCATTTGCAAGATCGCGGTTTCCTGCAATCGGGTGAGAAATTCTTTGCGAGAAATCCAACTGGGTCTTGATCGCTTGCCAAGTGCGACGCAGCGCGAGGTCGTCGCGGTCGGCCTCCAGTCGTTGGTGGTCGACTACGAGCTTTGTGATCGCAATGCCGCTTGTCGTCTGAGACTTCCACGAAAGGCGGCTGCGCGCCTGCTTCTTGGTCAGCTTTGTAATCCGACGCAGCTGGCTGGTGTCCTCCTGGCCGCGATCCAGTTCTGACGTAACTTTCGACTTGTACCAGCTGGTAACCTCGCGAGCGTCAGACTTGACCCACTCGTCACCGCTCGCCAGTTCGTATTCTGCTTTCTCTTTTCCAAAAATGTCCGTTGAGCGCAGGACCCGGTAAACAGGAATGTCGATGTGATAGCCCGGCGGGTACGCTTGGCGAACGCAGTTGTTTTTCACTTTTGCGTCGTACGCGAGGCGGTCGTCCTTTAGGGCGCTTGCAACGCGCTGTCGGGCGTCTCGCGGCGCCAAGTCGTTGCCATTCGCGTCGCGGAGATCGTCCTTTTCGAAGTACGCACCATCGTCGATGTCATAGTCATTCTGCGAGTCCTGGACCATCGTGCGCATGGCGTATGAGCCTTGCGCATGGAAGGCGCTTGGAGCGGGCTGCTCGGCAGCCGCAAGGCCGTTCTTCATGCGCGTGCGACCGGCGTCACGGCGAGTGCGCATGTCAGCCTGCTCCGCAGTTCCGAGGGTTACCTTCTTGTCGTGGTATCCCTTGAGGTCGCCGTGGCAATCAATTGTCGACATTGTGACGGTCCTCTTTTGAACTGGCAGCGTGGGTGTCTGGCAATAGCGCGTCGCGAAGGGTCCGGAGCTTGGGATTCTGTTCGAATGCGGCCCACGCGAGGTCCACGTCCGAGGAGGCCTGGCGGGAGAGCGCATTCAGGACGATCTCGCGCGCGTCATCCATGTTCTGCAGATACTTGTGTAGTTCTCCGGACGGGCACTGCGCCGGCAATCGCATGACGAAGCTTCCGTCGTTTCGCATTTCAGCGAGCTTTGAAGCGATGTAGTCATAGGCGACCGACTGGGCATTCATCCCTGCTTCGATCGCCTTGATGCCGAACTTCCAACGTAGCGCGCCGCGATGTCGCGAGCGATTGAACTTGAGAACCTCGCCGCCCTGTACTGGCAACGTGCCGAGCGTGTAGAGGTGAATAGGGCGCTTCTCTTGGCGGCTATGAAGTATCTCGTAGGCTTCGGTTAGTCCTACGAGGCCTGGATTGTTGGCCCAGAGACCGCCGTCAACATAGTCGACGTGAGCGTCGGTGCCATTCGTGTCGGGCAGCCGTGCTACCGACCGCAAGATCGGGGCAGCGCTGGTGGCGAGGCACACATCCACCAAGGTTCGCTCGTTGTCGCGACCATTCAGTCGCGACAGGTGCGGCGTCTTGAAGACGGTTGCGTAGTGGCGAGTGAGGTCGACGGCTGGAATGGCTACGGCGATTTGACGTCTCGCGTACACCTCCGCAACGGTCTGAGTTCGAAATGTAGATTCCAGCGCGTGGCGCAGCGCGTGTTCGCCACGCCGATTTCCAGGGAAGAAGGCACGAACCGCCGTGCCCAGAACGGGCAAGGATCTTAGCCACTGCCGTGGAAATATCTTCCGGCCGTGTTCCTTGTAGAGATTGATGACTTCGGAAAGCGGCGTGCCGGCTGCGAGCGCGCAAGCAACGATCCCGCCGGTGCTGGTCCCGACGATCAGGTCAAATGTCGCGCCGATGTCGGGGTATCGGCCCGCGGTGTCTTCGACGCGCTGTGCGAGCGTGTGGAGGTACGTGGCCTGATAGATGCCGCGCATTCCGCCGCCGTCGAGGCACAGCACGCGGAAAGGCACGCCGTCTGGAGCATTGGCTTCGCGCAGCGTCGACCGATCCGCCGAATGAAGCGGGTGGGCGTCTCGACTGTTTTCTGCGGTTGCCATTTGGAACCCCAAATTCCTTCCCGTCTCACCCGACTAGCTGAGAAATGTTGCATATCATCATCAAAATGATTAGCATTGACGGTCATTATAGCTTATGATCCGGTATCATAATAGTGCCGCGTTATGCTCTCACTCAATAAAACACTCAGGCAGCCCTGTGAGTTCACCCAAGTCCTCTGACCTGACGCAGGCTCAGCGCGACCGCCTGGCGTTCATCGAGCTGCGTCTGCGCTATTGCGGCGAATTGCGGCGCCAAGAACTGGTTGCGCGATTCGGTATTCGGGCGGCAGCTGCCACTCGGGATATCGCCGAGTACAGGAACCTCGCGCCGCGAAACCTTGAGTACGACACCAAGAACAAGCTTTACGTCCGGGCCGCCCAGTTCTGGCCCATCTTTGATTTCCCTGTCGACCGGGTTCTAACCTGGCTGTCGCGCGGCTATGCAGACGGCGAGCCCGTCCCTCGCAAACCGGTAGTGCCCCATGAGGGTACCCGCCTCGCTG
>CADEEX010000542.1 GCA_902826465.1 uncultured Acidobacteriota bacterium | reverse complement strand
AGTAAGGAGGGAAGATTCATCGTGGCCTGGTGCATGAACAACGATCCAGAGGTGGCTAACGCCTTGCGCGGCGACGAGTCGCGGCAGCGGAACGTCGGCTCGCTCAAAGGAGGAGCCGCGAGCGGCGGCACGCGCACGGCCGGCACCGCGTTAAACGACGGCGACGTCGTCGGGCCGAAGATTGCCGGCATCAAGCTCTATGTATCAGCGGACGACACATCGGCGGTGGTGGCGACGCTCACGCGCGGCGACGAGTTTCTCGCCACGGGGGAGCAGACCGGCGCGTTCATCAAGGTGGAAGGGGCGTCGGCGAGCGGGTGGGTGAAGGCGTCGATGATGGCGAAGCGCTAGCTGTGGAAGAGGCCGTCACCGGTGGTCGGGACCAGTACGACTAGTCGCCCGGATGGCTGCGACCGGTCGCTGATGTGGGTGAGACCAGTCGTCGAACCTGTGCGACGGGCCACCGGTATCACTGTGACTCCTCGCCGGACTCACCTGCACCACCTTCCAGATCCGGTGTACCCGGTTGTCGACGCGAGTGCGAGTCGTGCTCGAGATGGGAGTGACCGGTGCCCGAGATCGGTGTGATCAGTGGCGCGGACGACTGTGAGCAGTGCTCAGGGTCGGTGTGAGTAGTGGTCCGGATCGGTGTGAGGGGGCACCCGGACAGCCCGCACATGTGGCGCGCCTGTATCTCTTTGTAAAACTTATAGTTACGGCGACGGATTCGAATCGCTCTGAGTGGGTCGAATGGCGACCAAATCAGTACTCTCAGTCGTACGGATGATCGCTAACGGAGCAACGATCGGCCGTGACGCCACCTCGTTCATCCGTGTGCTCGGATCGATGGCGCGTGCGGCAATCCGGATCAGTGCTCAGCGCCCGACCGGGGCGGCGGAAATCCGACCGAAACAGATCGTTCAGTAAGACCGGTGTGTGTGGAAGGCGCCACGTACGACCGTGCACTCGGAATGATCATGGCCATCCTGCGACTTGAAGAGTCCGTTGGTGACCTCTGTGCGACCTTCCGCAAGAAGCATCCGCTCGAGGATGTCGGTCTTGATTCCGGCTTCGCGACCACTGTTCGCGACAAGAGTTCCGGACGCGGGGTGGCGGGGTGACGTTGCCGTATCTGCTCGACACGAGCATCGTGTCGGCGCCGATGGCGAAGACTCCGGATCCGCACATCATCAAGCGGCTCGAGCGCAATGGACATGAGAGCGCCATCGGTTTGGCCGATAAGCAGTCGTTGAGGAATTGACGAGAGGGTGAAGAATTGGAGCCGGCGATCCGGATTGAACGGACGACCTGCTGATTACGAATCAGCTGCTCTACCAACTGAGCTACGCCGGCCAGGCGGGAACACCCGACTGTAGCACATCGCCCTCGCGCAACTGAAGCCAGGGGACGGGGCTACTGTCCGCGATAATCGGCGTCGCTGACCGGTTCGAGCCAGTCGGTCTTCACCTTCACGTTGATCGCCAGATGCACGCCGCGCGTGCCGGGCACCGCGCCGTGCCAGTGCTTCTGCCCGGGCGGAATCATCACGGCGTCGCCCGTTTCGACGTCTTCATGACGCTGACCCTCGCACTGCACGCGGATGCTCCCTTCCGTCACCAGCAGCCACTGCGGCCCCGAGTGCGTGTGCCAGTTGGTGCGCGCGCCGTCAGGAAACTGCACATGGTACACATGCACGTTCACGTGCGTGTCGTCGGACGCGAGAAGCTTCGTCCTGGCGCCCCCCACGAACGATTGGAGGTCGGCAGGCTTGAACGGCGAGTCGTCGGCGCGGAAGATTTTCATGGCTCTGGCGTGTGCCCCAGTGAACGATGAGGGCACTATAATACGGGCATGTCGAACACGCGCTTCTTTGCTGTTGCCTTTGTGGTGGCTGCTCTGGCCGCGGCGCACGCCGCGCAGTACGCGGGCTGGACGATTCCCGATGGCGGGAAGGACGAAAAGAGCCCGCTCAAGCCGTCGGCCGACCTGGTCAAGAAAGGCAAGGGGCTCTTCGCCAGCAACTGCCAGAAGTGCCACGGTCCTCTTGGCAAAGGCGACGGACCCGACTCGAGCAGCAGCAGCCCGGCCGCAGATCTCACCGACGAATTCCGAACCGAGCTGAACCCGGAAGGCGTCCTTTACTACAAGATCATGAATGGCCACCCGCCCTCGATGCCGGCGTTCAAGAGCACGCTCACGAAGACCGACGCCTGGACCCTGGTCGAATACCTGAAGTCGATCAGGGCGCCGTCGTAGCGGAGTCTGCACGATGACAGTGACCGTCACGCGCGTCGTCGGCATCTTCACGCTCCTGCGTGCGGCCGGGTCCCTCGAAGGCTTCGTCGACACGAAGCTGGCCGAGATTGGCCTCTCCATCCCCAAACTTGCCGCGCTGCAGCGCCTCGACGACGCCGGCGGCGTGCTGCCACTCGGACAGCTCGCAGACCGACTGGCCTGCGTGAAGTCGAACGTCACCCAACTGGTCGATCGTCTCGAAGCCGACGGCCTCGTTGCTCGCGAATCGGACCCGCTCGACAAGCGCTGTCGTCGCGCTGTCATCACGCCACTCGGCCGCACCGCCTGCGCCGATGGCGCGCGCGTGCAACGCGAGGCCGAAACGCAGCTCTTCTCCGGGCTGTCTGACGATGAGCGCTGCCGGCTCGGCGAGATCATCGACAAGCTCAAGAGCCACACCACGAGCTGCTGCTAACGACGGGGAC
>CADEEX010000541.1 GCA_902826465.1 uncultured Acidobacteriota bacterium | reverse complement strand
GGTTCGGGGCGGCCGTTGAAAGCCAGAGCCTGCAGCTCTCTTTCACGCACGGGCTCTTCTTGTAGTCTGGGCCGGTCAGATCTTCGTGTCACTGCTCGAGCTGCGAGAAAGTACACGCCTACAGCCAGTATTAGCGCGCTTACCGTCTGCCAGCGCATGGAGTTATCGCCTTGGCGGCGTCAACGCCACGCCGGGAAGTTTTGCCAGAAATTGATCCGTCGGCTCGCCGTTTGCTTCCTTCCAGATGGGCATCGTCGGCGAGGCCTGCGCGACGACCGCTCGGTTGCTGACATCGAAGATGCCCTGCGACGCATTCGTCGGACGAAAGACCGGCGAGTTGAGGTCGAGAGGGTTATTCGTTCGATCTTGGGTGATCAGCTCGAGGAACAATGCGTAGCGCCGGCCAGGAATGAGGCCGAATCGTTCATCTGACGACTTCGATTCGACCTCTATGCCATCGTCGAACCGGAAGCGGCCGCCCTCGACCTTGACTATGATCTCGCCTGCGGGCGCGCCTTTGGGCGCATCGGTGACCGCCACCGTCACATACGAGAACACCCTCTCGCCGCCGAGACTCATTTTGCTGACCGTGCTGACAGCGGTCCCAACCACAACGACGTCGCTGGATGCCGCCAAGTATTCCATCCCCTTAAATACGCCAAAATCTGAGTGAGGCACGAAGGTCGTGGAGTATTCTCCGCCGTTCAACTTCGCCACGCCACGAAGCCCTTCAGCGCGCAGAGCTTCGCGGGTTGCTATCGCTCGCTCTCTGGATGGCGGGGCCGTGGCTTGCCCCGGCTGTGGAGACTGTTGCGCCACAATGACGCACGAAAACAGTGCGCATGCGACTCCATGAACTGCCAGCAATCGTGTCATGAGCGACGGCTCCTTAATAGCACCAATCGACCCTCGTCACGACGTCGTGGGTGAACTTGCATCCGTCGAAGCAATAGAACTGCGGCCTCGTTGATTTGTTCCGTCTGCTCACTAAAGAACCCAGGGACGATTGGTTCGCCGTAGTCCAGCCGATACTTGTCGAGACAGTAGCCCGCATTGGTGGCGTCGTTGTCAGTCACCGGGTGCGTCCCGGTCTTTCGATCTGCGACCCCGTCGGCGCACACGTTGAAGGCGGCACTGGAGCTGCCCATGACGGTGCTCCAGTCGGCGTGAGCTTCGTTGAGCCTCAGAAAATGGCCAATTCCGTGCGAAATCACCCATTTCGCGCCTTCCGGGCCACGAAACCGTTCGCCTACACAGAGGTGAACAACTACCGCCTGCCGCCCGGACTGCCTGAACGCCAAGTACCCAGCGACCGAATCATCGTCGACGATCGCAGCAATTAAACCGCCTTTCAGTGCGTAGCCTACAAAGGCTCCAGTCGGGAAGAAGCCGAGCGTGTCGCTGTTGCTTCTCCACAAGGCCTGGAGCGCCGCTAATGCCCCGCTTCCGGTCCGATCTTGACGATGCGCACTCGAGTCCTCGGCAATCCTGTCTCACGCGAGAGATCGCGCGGCCCGTCGGTCACTGCACCGTCTCGCTTAGCACCTTCATCGTGCCGTCGATCGCAGGCTCCATCCAGAAGCGCTGCCGCGCGTTGCCTCTGACGACGTAGAGCCCGTAGCTGGCGTCGACGAAGATGGCGTCATCAACGCGGGTGATCGCGTTGATGATGCCCGACACGCGATGGATGCGGGCACGGCGCGTGCGTCGGGAATACTCGACCAGGCCGCCCCCATCGTCGGGCGCCTCGCCATGCCGGACAAGGCCGACCCAGATGGTGGCGGGCTCGACCAGCATGTCCGACACCGACCAGTCGAACAGCTCGGGAATGCGCAGCATCTGCAGCCCGCTGTCATCGATCAGGCCGATCCCGCCGAGACCGGTGGTCCCTTCGCCGTCGTAGAAGGTTTTGCCAAACCAGAGCCCCTCGCTCGTTAGCACTGTCGGTCCGATATTGTCCTCGAACCTCGTGTACTTCTCGTCGTAGCCGTCCGCCACTCGCTGCGGCCGGGCGCGGGCAAACTCTTCCCAGGTCGTGCTCGGCAGCGAAGCCGGCCACGGTATCGACAACGAACCACCTGGCGAGTCGGGAGAGGCAGTCGTCGATCGGCCGCGGCGCATGAACTTCGCGGCGCCATCCGCACTGAGGCCGAGCATCCGCTGCGCCTGGGCATCGCTCTCAAACACGGCCGACGAAGGCGTGGCATAGACAATCTGTTTGAGCAAGCGCTTCGACCGCGTGTCGAAGAACAGCTTGACCTTGCCTTCGTCCATGCCATGACCAGCATCGGTGCGAGCGATGACCATCGAGCGCTCGTCCGCGCGCTCGACGTCAAACGTGATCTCGTACTCGTCCGACAGCTCGGCGAGGGTCCAGTAACGACTCGGGTTCTGCCGGTCCACAAGCGAAACAGTCAGCTGCGTGGAACAGCAGTTGTGTTCGACGGTGTTCCGGTAGGTGACAACGCCGCGCACTCGGTAACCGCCGTCGACCGGACGATCGAACGCGATCCGGCGAGACGACACATCCTGCGCGAACAACACGACGACCACGGCGAAGGCGAGCAGGCGCACGCGCGCATTCTACTGGGCGACGAGATACTGCCTTGTGCTTGTAGGCTAGAACTGGACGCGTCCATTCGGCCGTGCGCCAAATGAGGCTCGAGCCGGTGCCTTGTGCGCGAGAGATGCCAGCCAGAAACCCCACTCCCCTGACCGGTACCGCCCTGATCAAG
>CADEEX010000540.1 GCA_902826465.1 uncultured Acidobacteriota bacterium | reverse complement strand
GGGGGGGGGGGGGGGAGGCGGAGGTGTTCGAGAATGTCCATCTCTTTGTCGGGGTCCACAATGGCAAGGTGGCCGTCGAAGTGAAGCCGACGGATGCCGAAGGCGCGCCTCTCTCCGTTGATCGCGCCGAGCGCGATTCGCAGGATCCAAAGACGCGCCCCGAGCGGCGATGGGATCTGGCGTACGGCGCCACGTTCAACATCAACGTGTTTAGTGCCATTTTCAAGTGAGTCACTCGTCCCGCCAGGCCTCGCCTGAGCGATGCGAGTTCCCGGCGGGGCTGAGGCCCCGCACGAGGTCCAGCGCTCAGCAGATGTCGATGTCGGCGACGAGCGGCAGGTGATCCGACGCCACCAGTGACAGCCGCGTCCGCGGCATCGAGATGTCGGCGATCTCCAGCTTGCCGGCGTAGTAGATGTGATCGAGGTGCACGAGCGGGAAGAGCCCGGGATAGGTCCGCTTCCTCGGCAGGTACTTGCCGATGTCGACGCTCTTCAGCCGCGCACTGAGCAGGCTGGTCGTCAACCCCTTCATCCACTCGTTGAAGTCGCCGAGAATGATCTTGCGTCCGGTCACGTGCGGGTCGGTGACAATCGAGGCGAGCCGTTGCGCCTGATAGCGCCGCTCGAGAATCGCCGTGCCCAGGTGCACGTTGTAGACGTGCAGCAGGTGACCGTGGACGTCGACGTCGACCCGCTGCAGTCCGCGCTCCTCGCAGCTCTTCCACGACAGATCGTGCTGGGTGTGGTGCCTGATGGGGAAGCGGCTGAGGACGACGTTGCCGAACAGGTGACCGCGCAGGTGACGCGTGGGCCCCATCACCCAGCCCATGCCGAGCGCGGCGCCAATGTCCTCAATATGGCTGCCGCCGTGCGGTCCGGCGCCAATCACCTCCTGCAGGGCAATGATGTCGGCGTCGATCGCGCGGAGCACCTCGGCGACACGTTCGGGACGCGTGCGCCGATCCATGCCCCGCGCGCGGTGGATGTTGTAGGTCACGATCCGGACTCGTGCCCTGGCGCTCGCAGTCACTACGCTATGATAGTCCGCACCGCGCAGGCGGCCGCATCCGCAGGAGGCACTCGTCCATGGCTCGGCTCAAATCGGAACTTCAGGTCAGCTGTCCCTGCTGCCACACACTGCTGGTGGTCGACACCAACCTCGGTCGCGTGGTGTCGCACTCAGAGCCCGAGCGCGGGAACAAGCCCGAGCTGAGCGACGCGCAGCGGATTCTTGCCGACGAAGCGGCCCGCCGTGAAGCCATCTTCGAACAGTCGGTGAATGCGGAGCGCACCAGGGGCGACGCGCTGTCGCGCCGGTTCGAGGAAGCGCTCCGGCAGGCGAAGCAGGAACCGATCACCAAGCCGACCCGCGACTTCGATCTCGACTAGGAATTTGGTACCAAATTCCGGGTCGTGAACTCCGCCGGCAGCGGTGTCCACTTCTCACGCCCGCTGTAGTAGATCGGCTTGCGTCCGCCGTTGGCCGCCCGGTAGGCCGTGTACTTCGCCAGCAGACGCCTGAACCTGGCGTCCGAGCTCGCCAGCGGTTGATGCGGATAGTCGAGCAGCATGCGCTCCACCTTCCACACGTTGGTGTTCGCCAGTCGCCAGTCGTAGCGCCCCATTTCGCGTGCGAGATCGACCACCGCGAAGCCGGTGATGCGGCCGGTATAGTCCACGTACGCATCCATGTAGCTGCGGGCCAGCGCCTTCGGGCTGTCGAACACCGGCAGCCGTCCGTGCAGCCCCGGATCGCGCGAGCGCGCAATCGACCCCCAACGCCCCCGGGCCTGATACACATAGATGACGTGATCGAGGTGATCGATCGACTCGAAGCTGAGAAGGCGCGCCGGGTAGGTGTGCTGCTCGAGCACCACGGCGGCAAATAACGCCGCCTCGAGGCAGTGCGCCACGCCGTGCCGCACGACCCCGCGAAAGCCGCGCAGCGTGGCGCGGCCATGTGGCTCCTGGTTGTAGGGGAGCTGATTGAGGTAGCGCTGCACGTCGAGCGGCGTGCGCAGCCGCGCGATCAATCGCCGTTCGGCCGGCGTGAACAACCGCGGATCAGTCAACGCCCACCATCACACGCACGTCGGCCAGCACCTGCTCGGGAGTCCACTCGTTGCCGGAGTAGCTCTGCACCAGGTTGCCCTGCCGGTCGAGAATCACCGTGCGCATGTTGTGGGTGATATTCGAGGCGTCATTCAGCGCGCGAGAGACCGACACCCCGAACCGCGCCGCCCACTCGTCGATCACGGCGCGCTCGCCGGTGGCAAACGTCCAGATCTTCGGGTCGAGCGCCAGCGTCTGCCCGTACTGCTTCAGCACCGCCGCCGTGTCCTTCTCGGGGTCGATGGTGACGCTCAGCAGGCGCACGCGCAGCTCGTTCTTGTCGTCCTGCAGCTTCTTCTGCATGGTCGCAAAATGCCTGTCGAGCATCGGGCACATGTCTGGCAGCGGGCAGCCGGTGTAGGTGAACGTGACGACGATGGCCGAGCCGCGGAAGGTGTCGAGCGACACCGCCTTGCCATCCTGATCGACGAGCCTGACGTCGGGCACCGGCTGGCCCAGGGCCAGCAGGGGAATGCCCGGCGCCGCGGCACTGGCGCTGCCGGTGGCACGCTCAATCGGCGCATTGCCCACCTTGTGCACCGCTTCCACGTACGCCCTGCGTGGTTCCACGACCAGCCGCGCGGTGATCAGATCGCCCGGGGCCAGCGGCGCGAACTCTTTCG
>CADEEX010000539.1 GCA_902826465.1 uncultured Acidobacteriota bacterium | reverse complement strand
GTTGCTCGATGCCGATGGCCCGGCGCGGCGCGGTGTGATCACGACGCCGCACGGCTCGATCAATACGCCAGCCTTCATGCCCGTTGCGACGCAGGGGGCGATCAAGGGCGTGATGCACCGCGACCTCGACGCGATGGGCGCAGAGATCCTGCTGAGCAACACCTACCATCTGTACCTCAGGCCTGGCGACGATCTGATCGCGCGGCGTGGCGGGTTGCACCAGTTCATCGGCTGGTCGAAGCCGATGCTGACCGACAGCGGTGGCTACCAGGTGTTCAGTCTGGCCGAGCGACGGACGATCAGTGAGGAGGGGGTCCGCTTCAAGTCGCACCTTGATGGCAGCGCGCACCTGCTCACGCCCGAGCGCGCCACCGACATTCAGGCGCAGCTCGGTCCCGACATCGCGATGGTGCTCGACGAGTGCCTCGCGTTGCCTGCGACGGAAGCGTCGGCGCGTCAGTCGATGGAGCGGACCGCGCGCTGGGCGCAGCGCGCACGCCAGCGGATGCTCGAACTGCGCAGCGGTCCGGTCAGTGGCGTCTCGACCACGAACCCTGGGCAGGCGCAGTTCGGCATCGTGCAGGGCGGCGCGTTTCCTTCGCTTCGGTCAGAGAGCGTCGATCGCACCGTGGAGATCGGTTTCGAGGCCTACGCCATCGGTGGCCTCGCGGTCGGAGAGCCGGTCGACGTGATGTATGAGGTGGTGGGTCATACCGCTCCTCAGCTTCCGGTCGATCGCCCTAGGTACCTCATGGGTGTGGGGACGCCGCAGGACCTCGTCGAAGCGGTCGCTCGGGGAATAGACATGTTCGACTGTGTCTTGCCCACGCGAAATGCCAGAAACGGTCAGCTCTTCACGAGCGAGGGCCGGATCAATATCAAGAACGCGCGGTACGCCGAAGACGACAGCCCTATTGATCCGGAGTGTGGGTGCGTGACCTGTCGCACCTGTTCACGAGCCTATCTTCGGCATCTTTACCTCGCCAACGAGATCAACGCTTCCACCCTTAACACGTTGCATAATCTACACTTTTACCTTGACACGCTCAGTCGGATTAGGGACGCTATAGCGTTTCGGCGGTTTGAAAGTTTCAGGCTGGAGTTCCATCAGCGCTTGTCCCGCCAGATCAGTTCGTCAGACGTTCCTGAGTGAGTCTTCGCGACATGTTGATCTTCGTAGGGCCTGTCGTCGCCATGGGGGCGCCTGCAGACGGTAGCGCCGGCTGGGTCCAGTTTCTCCCCTTTCTCCTGATCCTTGGCATCATGTACTTCGTCCTCCTGCTGCCAATGCGGCGGAAGGAGCAGAAAGCGCAGGAGTTTCGGGATAGCCTCAAGGTGGGTGATCGCGTGATAACCACCTCGGGAATTTACGGTCAGGTGACGCGGCTGGGCGACGACAGCCTCCAGCTGCAGATTGCCGACAAGATCCGGATTGAAGTCGCCCGGGCCGCAATCGGCGGCTATCAGGGCAAGCCCCCGGTCGTCGAATCCGCTCCTCAATAGCGCCGCACGAGCGCACACAGCAGTTATGGCAAATCTTCGCTGGAAACTTCTCATCATCGTCGCCGTGACGATCGTCTTTTCCGCCGTCGGCGTTTATCCGCTCGTGGCGCCCAGCTTTGGCGTCAACTCGCCGAAGTGGCTCATGGATCGGGCGCTCAAGCTCGGTCTCGACCTCAAGGGCGGCGTGCATCTGGTGCTGCGCGTGCAGACCGACGATGCGCTGAGGATCGAGAGCGAAACCGAGATGGAGCGGCTCCGTGAAGCGCTGACGCGGTCGAACATTGGCAGCACCGGTCTGTCGCTGGTCGGCTCGAACGGTTTCAAGGTGGAAGGGATTCGGCCTGATCAGGATGCCGCGTTCCGGACCGCCGCGAATGAGATCAGTGCCAACTTCGATCGCGACGCGGGCGTGAACGGCGCGTATACCTTTGCGCTGAAGCCGAGCGTGCAGCAGGCGCTGCGCGACGAAGCGGTCGTGCAGGCCCGCCAGACCATTGAGCGCCGTGTCAACGAACTGGGTGTCACCGAGCCGAGCATTGCCCAGCAGGGGACCGACGGCGACCAGATTCTCGTTCAACTCCCGGGTGTCACAGACGTTGACAAGGCGAAGGAAATCATCCGTTCGACCGGCCTACTCGAGCTGAAGATCGTCGAGCAGGGACCGTCGTCGTCACGCGAGGCGCTCCTCGTCAATGGTCAGCCGCGGTCCGGCATGGACGTGATTCCAGGCGCCGGGCTTCCCGGTGACGCCGCCACCGTGTACTACGAAGTGCGCCGCGCGGCGGCCGTCACGGGGCGCGACCTTCGCAGCGCGCGGTCGTCGCTCGACGAAAACAACCGACCAGCGGTCAGCTTCACGCTCAACACCGAAGGGGCCGCCAAATTCGGCAAGGTCACGGGCGACAACGTCGGGCGGTCACTGGCGATCATCCTCGATGGACGCGTGCAATCAGCGCCGCGGATCGATTCGCGGATCACCGGCGAAGGACGGATTTCTGGCAGCTTCACGCAGGAAGAGGTGGCCAACCTCTCGCTGATTCTGCGCTCCGGCTCATTGCCGGCCACGCTGACCTATCTCGAAGAACGGACGATTGGTCCCAGCCTCGGCGCCGACTCGATTCGATCGGGCGTCCTGGCCTCGGTGGTCGGTCTTGTGCTGATCATCGTCTTCATGCTGGTCTACTACAAGCTGTCCGGCGTGAACGCGGGGGTGGCGCTGGTGCTCAACCTGGTGATC
>CADEEX010000538.1:172-2742 GCA_902826465.1 uncultured Acidobacteriota bacterium | reverse complement strand
GGAGACGGCAATGGTCGAGCGAGGCGGTGTGGTGGCGGCCGCGGCGGCCGTTGACTCCATCATTGGCCTTGGCGGCGGCAGTTCGCTCGACTGTGCCAAGGGGATCAACTTCGTGCTGACCAACGGCGGGTCGATGCGCGACTACCGCGGGCATGGCAAGGCGACGAAGGCGATGTTGCCGATGATTGCCGTACCGACCACCGCCGGCACCGGCAGCGACGCGCAGTCGTATGCGCTGATTTCAGACGCTGACACCCACGAGAAGATGGCGTGTGGCGACGAGAAGGCGGCGTTCCGCCTGGCGCTGCTCGATCCCGAGCTGACCGTGACGCAACCCGAAATGCTGACGGCGGTTGTCGGCTACGACGCGCTGTCGCACGCCGTCGAGTCGTTCGTCACGGCGAAGCGGACCGAGGCGTCTGACCTGTTCGCGCGTGAAGCGTGGCGGCTGTTGAGCGGTGCTTACCTGCGAGCGGTGAGCGCCCCAGACGACCTCGAAGCGCGGAGTGCGATGCTGATTGGCTCGCACTACGCCGGCATTGCCGTGGAGCAGTCGATGCTTGGCGCCACGCACGCCTGCGCCAACCCGCTCACAGCGCGCTATGGCATCACGCACGGCGTGGCGATTGCCGTGATGCTGCCGCACGTGGTGCGCTGGAACGCCGAGGTGGTTGGCGAGCGCTACGAGGAGCTGTTGCGCGTGGCTGGGTGGCACCCGGATGGTGGTCTGGCCGGGCGTCTCTCACGTTTGGCGCGCCTCGCTGGCCTGCCCGGTTCGCTGAGTGCCATTGGTGTTGACCGCGACGAACTGCCGGCGCTGGCGGCAGCGGCCGAGAAGCAGTGGACCGGCACGTTCAATCCGCGTCCGTTCAAGGCGGCCGATGCGCTGACGCTCTATCGTCAGGCGTTCGCAGACGAGACGTAGCGCATCGACACCGCTCGGTCGAAGCTGCCTGGATTCGCTTCATCGTGACCTTCTTCAAACGCGTTCTGGGTTTCTTGCCGAATCCGGCACGGCAGGCGGTGCCGCTGTACGGCATCTTCGTCGGCCAGTGGCAACCGGCGTCTGCCATTGCCGTCTACTGGCTCGAAAGCGTCGCGCTGGCGGCGATCGCCGTCACGCTCTGCGTCCAGCTGAAGAAGCGCACGTCAGATGCGGAGATTGGACGTGCGCAGGCGGCGGGCGACTCCGAGTTCGCCAGCTTGATTCAACAGGAGCAGCGCGCAGCCAGGGCGGCCGGTGTCGACCCTGGGTCCGTCTTGCTGTTCCACGGCGGCAGCCTGGCCGTCTTCGGCCTCTTCATCGGCGCGATCCTGTTCATCCTGACGTCGAAGGGCACCCTCGAGCATCCGTTCGACTGGGACGAGTTCGCGGATGGCGCCAACGCGATGCTGCTGGCCATCGCGATCGGTCTGGCCATCGAATGGCTGCTCTTCCCTCAAGCGAGCGTCGACGCGGTGCAAGGGCGCGTCAACGCCTGCAACGGACGCTGGGCGCTGCTGTGGCTGGTGGGTTTTGGCGGCACCGCGGCGATGGTCTTTACCGGGCGTCCGGGCACGTTCATCGCGTTCTTCGCGATCCTGAAAGTGGCGTGGGAGGCGTTGAGCACGCTCGCGCGCGTGTTCAACTGGCGGAGTCTGCAGGACCGCGCGGCGGGCTGACCGCTCTCTCTCGCTCGCCCATCTCCGCGCCCTCTTTCCGGCCGCGCCATCAGGTGGCGGACCGTGGCGGGTGCTCGCTGGCCGCGAGCCGGGTCGCAAGGCCGGGAAGGCATGCAGCCCTCATACTCTTCCGCGTGCACCGGCGACTATCGGGTTCAGTCGCCGCCAGTCGATCACGGTCACATCCCTCGGGTGTAGTGATGGCCAGAGATCACGCAGACCGAAGTCGCCGTGAGGAATCGCGCTGCACGCCTTCCGGTCGCGTGCGTCGGCCTTGCTCCGACGGCTCGCGGCCATCGATCACCCGCCACGCTCCGCCGTTGGCTCGCCTGTGCGACGGCTGGCATCAGACAAAACGGACCGCTTTCGAGGTTGTCGGCCCGCGGCGGCTGCTCGCTTGCCGCGAGCCCCGCGGTCGGTCGCGCCGGAACATGGCGTGTGGTCGGTGGCGGCGAGCCGTCGGAGCAGGTTCGCTACTCGCGACCGGAAGGCGTCCGGCGCGATTCCTGCGCTCGACTTCGGCCTGCGTGATCCAGATCGTCGAAATGTCCCCGGGAGGTGCGGGCGTGATCGACCGGCGCCGGAGAAGCCCCTTAGTCGAGTGCCAATCCGAAGGAGAGTGAGCGCCGGACGGCTTCCCGGACCTGCGACTCGGATCGCCGCCGCCGACTACGCGCCGGGCTCCGGCCACATATACCCCGGACGGCGAATCAGGCGACCCCGCAGTGAGGGGCGGCGGACGGTCTCGCCGGAACATGGCGTGTGGTCGGTGGCGGCGATCCGTCGGAGCAGGTTCGCTACTCGCGACCGGAAGTCGTCCGGCGCGATTCCTGCGCTCGACTTCGGCCTGCGCGATCCAGATCGTCGAAATGTCCCCGGGAGGTGCGGGCGTGATCGACCGGCGCCGG
>CADEEX010000538.1:0-72 GCA_902826465.1 uncultured Acidobacteriota bacterium | reverse complement strand
AAGCCCCTTAGTCGAGTGCCAATCCGAAGGAGAGTGAGCGCCGGACGGCTTCCCGAACCTGCGACTCGGATC
>CADEEX010000537.1 GCA_902826465.1 uncultured Acidobacteriota bacterium | reverse complement strand
CAGCTTCAGATCGTGCCCGCTTCGCGGCATTCAGTCCGGCAACCAGCCCCTGAGCCGCCGCCTCTTCATACCCGGAGGTTCCGTTGATCTGTCCAGCGAGAAAGAGACCTGACACCCTCTTCGTTTCGAGCGTTCGGGTCAATTCGGTCGGCTGAATGAAGTCGTATTCGACCGCGTAGCCGGGTCGAAGCATTCGAGCCTGCTCGAGGCCGGGCAGCGCATGAATGAGCTCAAGCTGAACATCAGCGGGCAGGCTCATGGAAAAGCCGTTGACGTAGATCTCCTGCGCGTAGACACCTTCTGGCTCGAGGAAGATCTGGTGCCGCTCGCGATGTGGGAATCGCATGATCTTGTCCTCGAGCGACGGGCAGTATCTGGGACCGACTCCCTGAATCTGACCGTTGAACAAGGGCGATTTGGCGATGTTTTCGATGACCAGGTCTCGAACGCGATCGTTTGTGTGAATCAGATGGCAGTCGATCTGCTGCCGAGGACGCTCCTCACTGAGAAAGGAAAAGGGGACCGGAGGGTTATCGCCAGATTCAACCTGGAATCGGCCGGTCCTTACCTCCGCCTCGAAGTCGATGCTGGCGCGGTCCAATCGCGGCGGGGTGCCGGTCTTCAGGCGTCCCCAGGAGAAGCCGAACGATTTCAGCGATTCGGCCAGATGGCGAGAGGGCGGTTCGCCGTGGCGTCCTGCCGGACGCTGCTCCTGGCCGACATGCACAAGGCCATTTAGAAAGGTTCCGGTGGTTATCACCAGCGCGCGGCAATGGAACACATCGCCGTCTTCGAGGGCCAGGCCAGAAACACGGCCGTTCTCAACAACGATTCGGCCAGCACGGCCAATCAGCCATTCGACGTTCGGCTCCTGCTCCAGCGCCTCGCGTATCCATGCGCCGTACACGCGCTTGTCCGCCTGCGCACGCGGTGACCAGACGGCCGGGCCGCGGCTCCTGTTGAGCAGTTTGAACTGAATGCCGGTCGCATCAATGGCACGCCCCATCAGACCGCCGAGCGCATCGATCTCGCGAACAAGATGCCCCTTTGCCGTGCCACCAATGGCCGGGTTACACGGCATGTGGCCCACGGTCTCTGTGGTGAGCGTGCACAGCCCGACCCTGACACCGAGCCTCGATGCAGCGTAAGCGGCTTCACATCCGGCGTGGCCGGCACCGACAACGATCACATCGAAGCTCATTTGCCGATACAGAAATTCGAAAAGATGTGATTGAGCACGTCGTCGGCCGATCGCTTGCCTGTCACTTCCTCCAACGCCGCCCGAGCGTCCTGCAAGTCTGCAAGGACGAACTCCTCGGGTAAGGAGCCTCCCGGGGTCATGGCGGCTTCTCTGGCGCGTTCGACCGACACCCTGGCCCGCTCCACCAGGGCCACATGCCGAACGTTCGTCATCGCCGGCAGGTCACTCAGCGATTCGCGATCGAACGATTCCGCGATTCTGAGCCTGAGCTGGTCGAGACCCTCGCCGGTCACGACAGACACTGAGAGGTCCGCGTGTGATAGCTGATGGGGTAAGTCGCACTTCGTGCCGACACGAACGGTTTTTTCGCGGTTCGGGCTGAATCCGAAAGCCTCAGGCTGAGTGCGTGACAAATCAGATACTTCAAGTATCAAATTTGCCACATCAAGGCTCTTCCTGGCTCTCAGAACCCCTTCAGCTTCAACCTGGTCGGCGGTCTCCCGCAACCCGGCGGTATCGACCAATGTCACGCGAACACCCTCGATGTCGACCACCTCGGTCACCAGGTCACGGGTGGTTCCCGGTATTGGCGTCACAATGGCGCGCGCCGTCCCGACGAGGGCGTTGAAAAGACTGCTCTTACCCGCATTCGGCGGACCGACGATCACGACCTGCCGCCCTTCGCGAATGAGGCGGCCGCGACGCGAACCGGCCAGCAGGCCGTCGAGGCTGGTCAGGATGCCCACGAGTTCAGAGCCAAGTTCCCCCGGCCGGACGAAGTGGTACCCCTCATCAGGAAAATCAACTGACGCCTCGAGGCGAGCCACCAGATCAAACAGGGAGCGATCGATGTCGCCGATCATCGTGGCCAGCGTGCCGCTCAATTGATCGAATGCGGCTCGCGCCTGCAGCGGAGTCGACGCGTCGATAAGATCGGCGATGGCTTCGGCCTGGGTCAGATCGATCCGCGCATTGAGGTACGCGCGCAAGGTGAACTCGCCTGGCCCCGCAAGCCTGGCCCCGCGCGAGATGGCAGACATCACAATCGCGCGCAACACCACGGGACTTCCGTGCGCACTGATCTCAACAACGTCTTCGCCGGTATACGAGGCTGGAGAGGGAAAGCTGGTAACGATGGCGCGATCGAGCAGCGTGCCGTCGGCCGCGCGCACCGTGGTCAGCGTCGCGTGCCTCGGCGTAAACGCTTCGCCACGCTCAGTAAGGCGAAGCGCAATCAGTTCGGCGTCAGGGCCGCTGAGCCGTACCACACCGATACCTCCCCGCCCATGCGGTGTCGCGATCGCGACGATGGTATCGGTGGTGGAGAACACCGACTACTTCACTGAAATATGAACGGTCTTCGAGAACGCGTCGCCGATGCTCTCCGTGGTGGCGCCTGGCACTTCCGAGACCGCCATGTGGACCAGGCGGCGCTCGTATGGGTTCAACGGACCGAGCTGCTGTTCGACGCCCGTTTCCTTCGCCTTCCCGGCAAGGAACTTGGCCATCTGGCGCAATTCGAGATCCTTGCCCTTCCGATACGAGAGCG
>CADEEX010000536.1 GCA_902826465.1 uncultured Acidobacteriota bacterium | reverse complement strand
TCCACGGTTCCTGGTCCGCGGCCTGCGCGACGGAGCACCGTGGAACCGTGGAACCGTGGAACCCGGAACCCAGGAACCTGTATGAGATAATTGGCGTTTCCGATGGCGGCTCTCTTTCCCTTCAAGGCGCTCAGGCCGCGGCCTGCGGATGCTCCACGCATGTCGGCGGTGCCGTACGACGTGGTGAACACGGAAGAGGCCCGAGCACTGGCCGCCGACAACCCGCTCAGCTTCCTCCATGTCTCGCGGGCCGAGATCAATCTGCCGCCATCGACCGACCCTTACGCCGACGCCGTCTACGACCTCGCCGTGGAGCATTTCTCGAAGCTGAAAGCCTCCTCGCTCCAGCTCGAGACGGAACCGAGCGTCTACTTCTACCGGCTGCGCATGGGCGATCACGAACAGCTGGGGCTGGCCGCCTGCTTCTCGCTCGACGAGTACGAGCGCGATGTCATCAAGAAGCACGAACGCACGCGGCGCGACAAGGAAGACGACCGCACGCGTCACATGATCGCGCTCGGTGCCCAGACGGGCCCGGTGTTCCTGACCTATCGCGCATCGGCGGACGTCAGTGACGTGGCCACGCGCGCGACACGCGGTGAGCCGCTGTTCGACTTCACGGCGGCCGACGGCGTTCAGCACACGATGTGGCAGGTGACCGGCACCGATGGCGAGGCGCTGGTAAGTGCGTTTTCGCGGGTGCCATTTCTGTACATTGCCGACGGGCATCACCGCGCCGCGAGTGCGGCGCGGGCGCGCCTCGACATCAGGGCCCGCGGCGGCGGTGGGCACGCCCTCGGCGACGGCGCCGACTTCAACACCGTCATGGCCGTGGCGTTTCCGCACGACCAGGTGCAGATTCTTGCCTACAACCGTGTGGTCAAGGATCTGGCAGGTCACTCGCCAGAGGAGTTCCTGCACATGGTCGGTGAGCGCTTCTCGGTGGCGCCTGGGCCAGCCTCACCGGAGCAGCGCGGCGACGTCTCGATGTACCTGGATCGGCGGTGGCACACGCTGCGGCCACGGGTGGCGCCGGACCCGGCCGACGCCATTGCGTCGCTCGACGTCAGCGTGCTGCAAGACCACTTGCTCGGGCCGATCCTGCAGATCGTAGCCGTGCGCACTGACACGCGGATTGATTTCGTCGGCGGCCCGCGTGGCACGTCGGCGGTCGAAGCGCATCTCAATTCCGGCAAGAGTGCGGTGGCGTTCTCGCTGTATCCGGTTGGCGTCGACGAGCTCATGGCGGTGTCCGACGCCGGCGCGATCATGCCACCGAAGTCGACCTGGTTTGAGCCAAAGCTTCGTGACGGGCTCTTGATTCACGTGATTTGAGAAGAGGGAAATGTTCATGTCTACGACGACCGTTCATCGCGTTCTTAACTTCTCGGCGGGCCCCGCGGTGCTGCCGGAATCGGTGCTGGAAGAAATCCGCCGCGACATGCTGGCCCTGCCGGGCGTTGGCATGTCGGTGCTCGAGATCAGCCACCGTTCGAAAGCGTTCGAGGACATCCTCGCGCGCGCTGAGTCCGATATCCGTGCCCTGGCCGGCATTCCGTCGAACTACAAGGTGCTGTTCCTTCAGGGGGGCGCCAGCCTGCAGTTCTCGATGGTGCCGATGAATCTCCTCGGTGCCGGACAGACGGCCGACTACATCGACTGTGGCTCGTGGGCCGAGAAGGCGATCAAGGAAGCCAAGAAGGTCGGCACCGTCAATGTGGCCGCGAGCACCAAGGGTGACAACTACTCACGCCTGCCGAAGCCGTCGGAGCTGAAGCTCACGCCCGGGGCCGCCTACGTGCACATGACGTCGAACAACACCATCGAGGGCACCGAGTACAAGTCGTTGCCGGATGTCGGCGACGTGCCGCTCATCAGCGACACCTCGTCGAACATGTTCAGCGGTCCAATCGATATCGAGAAGCACGGCCTGATTTACGCGGGCGCCCAGAAGAACATGGGCCCTGCCGGTGTCACCATCGTCATCATCCGCGAGGACCTGCTGGCGCGCGCCGCCGAGAAGGCGAAGGCGCTGCCGACGATGCTCAGCTACAACGTGCACGCTGAGAACACGTCGTTGTACAACACGCCGCCGGCCTTTGCGATCTACGCGCTCGGCCTGACGATGAAGTGGCTGCGCGATCTGGGGGGACTGGAGGCGATCGATGCCATCAACGAGCGCAAGTCGCGCAAGTTGTACGCGGAGATCGACCGCACCGGGTTCTACAGAGGCACGGCCGAGAAAGATAACCGGTCGAGAATGAACGTGACCTTCCGGCTCGGCACTGAAGAACTGGAAAAGCAGTTCATCAAGGAATCAACGGCCGCCGGGCTCGACGGGCTGAAGGGGCACCGCGCAGTCGGCGGGATGCGGGCGTCGATCTACAACGCGTTCCCCGAAGTGGGCATCGACACGCTCGTCTCCTTCATGCAGCAGTTCGAGAAGAAGCACGGCTAGGCGCCGCGCTACGCACTTGGCGTAAACCTGCGGCGGCGTCGTCGACGACGTCGCCGCGGGCCTCGTTCGCCCTCCTCCGCAGGCACTCCTTCCCGATCTTCAGCGCCTTCAGGCAAGTCAGGCCCCCGCTCGTCGAGCACGGTAATCCAGTGCTCGACCAGTTCAGGGCTGTTTCCGTGAATCTCGAGCCAGCTCAATGCTTCGCGGAAGATCGAGCGATGCGTCAGCGCATGCTGGGCGCGGACACTGGCGGTAATGTCGTGCAGTCGGCGCTGGAGCCCGAGAATCAACCGCAGGC
>CADEEX010000535.1 GCA_902826465.1 uncultured Acidobacteriota bacterium | reverse complement strand
TACCGCAGCGGCTGGTCGTGCTACCGCGCCGGCGGCAACATCTGCTACGCCGACACCCCGACGGCGATCAACCGCGAGCACGCGATCATCGATCAGGATCGGTGCGTGGCGGTGAGTCCGTCGGACACGGCACCGGCGCTGATTGCGCTCGACGCCGAACTGGTGATTCGCAGCTCGCGCGGCGAGCGGGTGATCAAGGCGGAAGACTACTTTGTCGGGCCGCAGATCGACATCATGCACATGACGGTGCTGCAGCCGGGCGAACTGCTGACGGCGATCCGGATTCCGGCGACGTGGGCCGGGGCGCAGTTCTACTTCGAGAAGGTGCGCGACCGGAACGTGTGGGACTTCCCGCTGGTGAACGTGGCGGCCGCCATCAAGACGTCGGGCAACACGATTCAGCAGGCGCGGGTCGCGGTCGGGGCGGTGGCGGCGCGTCCGCTGCGGCTGACGGCGGTGGAAGCGGCCGTGGCCGGCCAGCCGCGGAACGAAGACACGGCGACCAAGGCCGGCGAGATCGCCATCGACGGCGCGACGGCGTTGCGCTACAACGCCTACAAGATTCCGCTGATGCGCAACCTCGTGAAGCGCGCCATCCGCGGTAACGGCACATCGACGACGTAGCACTCAGGCTGTAGGCTCTGGGCTGTAGGCTTTAGGTTTTCGGCGCTTGATTCTGGACGCGGGCTCTTGCGAGCGCCCAACGCCTAGAGCCAAGAGCCTCTTTTCGAGGGACTGACCATGAATTTCTTGACGTGGGGACGCAATCCGTGGGGGCAGACCATCCTCACGCACGTCTCCTGGGACCTGCTGTGGGCGTCGCTGTTTGCCGGCCTGATGTTTCTGGTCGCGCATGCCAGCTACATGATTCTGTCGGCGCATCGCAAGGGCAATCCCGCCGAGGTCGATGCGCTCGAACGGGCCAACCCGCAGCTGCCGGCAATGATCGAGCGTCACACCTTCATGGCCCGCCTGTTCCACTGGGTCATGGCGGCGACGATGTTCGTGCTGCTGTTCACCGCCTTTCTGCCGATCGTCGGCGTGCGGTTTGCGTGGGTCGAGTGGCACTGGATGGCCGGCCTCCTGCTCACCGGCGCCATCATCTACCACATCATTCACGCCACCTTCTTCCTCGACTTCTGGTCGATCTGGATTGGCCCGAAAGACATCCCGGAGTTCAAGGCCGAGATGATGCGTGAGCTCGGACAGGATGTGCCCGGACCAAAGGCCGGTAAGTACCCGCTGGGCAACCGCCTCTATCACCTCGCCATCCTGGTCGTCGGGCTGACGGCAGCGGTGAGCGGCATGGTGATGATGGCGCGTGTGCGCCAGCCACTCTTCACGCGTAACCCGTATCTGATGGCCGATGCCACCTGGGGCTGGACCTACGTGCTGCACGGTGTCATGGGGGTCGCGCTGGTCGGTCTCGTCATCGCCCACGTCTACTTTGCGATCCGTCCGGAGAAGTTCTACATCACGAAGTCGATGCTCTTCGGCTACATGACGCGTCGTGACTATCTCGAACACCACGATCCGGCCCGGTGGAAGGTGTCCCCGACCAAGCGGTCATAAGCGTGACCACAGCGAACCTGGAAGATGCGCGCCTGGAGCTGAACCGGCGCTGCGATGCGATTGAAGAGTGTTACGAGTTCATGCTGGCCTATGCCGGACAGGGACTCGCCGGGGAAGACAGCGGCGGTAAGAGCGCCCAGATTCGGGAGTTCCTGACACGCTGCGACCAGGCGCTGCAGGGGCTCGCCGATTTTCTGTCGGGCTTCGTGAAGAAGCTCGACATCGACGCCAAGCCGTACGCGGCGTTCATGGCGGTCATCGACCGCGATGCGCGTGATTCGCAGGCGGCTGTGCAGCTCGTGCTCGCGCAGCCGTCGATCAGCTCGCAACTGGTGGACAACCTGAACGCGTCGATTCACATTCGCGCGCTGCTCACCGATCTGTTCCTCATCGACGAAGTCTTCAAGACCTACCGTCGTTCGTGATAGCTGCCTGCAGTGGCCACCTTCGGGTGGACACTCTTTCGCCACTGAGACACGGAGGCACAGAGGATCTCGGGGGAATGCTCTCTGAGTCTCGGTGTCTCTGTGGCCTATGTCCGATCTCTTAACCGCGCTTCGTTCAGGCCAGCCGGTCATCGCAGCGGAGCTGCGACCGCCCCGGGCAGAACTGGCGACCGGCGAAGGCATGGACGCGTGGATCGACACCTATCACGCGGTCCGTCGGCTCACGCACGACGGTACCTATGTCTTTCTGACCGACAGCGCCGTGGGCGCGCAGGAAGAAGACAATCTGCGCCACCTGGTCACGAATCTTGGCCACGACGTGCCGCGCGAACGGATCGTGCCGTTCCTCACGTCGAAGCACTCGCTGCAGTATTGCGAGTCGTACGCGGAGCGGGCGCAGCAGCACGGGTTCCCGAGCCTGGTGGTGCTCGGTGGCGACAAGGCCGTAGGGGCCCCTCGGGTCGTCGAGCATGCCTGGCAACTGCGCGAGACGCTGCGTGCGCGTGAACCGCGCCTGACGCTGGGCGGATGGGCCAATCCGCACGCCGATGCGGAGCGGCAGGTCGATTTCCTGAACGCCGCGCACTTCAACGCCGAGTACTTCCTGACGCAGGTCGTGAGTCATCACGACCTCGACGCGGTCGAGCGATTTCTCACAACCGCCCGTCGACGCCAGATGGCCTTACCGGGTGTGTTTGGCGTGTTCTACTACCGCATTGCCAACCTGAAGACGCTCACGATGCTTCGCGATTT
>CADEEX010000534.1 GCA_902826465.1 uncultured Acidobacteriota bacterium | reverse complement strand
CGCCGGTCGTCGACGCGACCTCGAAGGCAGCCCTGGCGATGAAGCCGGCGACCACCAGCGCCGCAATCGGGTCGAGGATCGGCATGCCGGCGCGAGCCCCCGCCAGCGCGATGAGCACTGCCAGCGACGTCCACACATCGCCTCGGGTCTGCAGCGCGTCGGCCATCAGCACCTCGCTGTGCAGCCGGCGCGCGGCGCGTGTTTCATAGCGCACGACCACGAGGTTGATCGCGATTGTCACGATCATGATGACGAATCCTGCCGAGGAGATCCGTGCGGCGGGAAGCGGTGCCGTGAGGTGGTTGATGGCGTTGCGCACGACCTCGAGAAAGATCGCCAGCAGGAAGCCGGTGACGGCCGCCGCCGCCACGGTTTCGAACTTCCGGTGACCGTACGGGTGATTCGCATCCGGCGGCCGGTTGGCGACGCGCACGCCGACCAGGCCGACCACGTTCGAGGCCGCATCCGTCAGCGAGTGAAAGCCGTCCGACAGGATGCTGATGGCGCCGCTGGCGTAGCCAAAGACGATCTTGGCGAGTGCCACCGCCACGTTGAGTACCAGCACGCGGACGAGCACCCGCGACACGTCGGCGTAGCGATTACGGCGGGGCACGAGTGGAGACTCTAGGTGCTAGGTGCTGGGTGCTTGGGTGCCGAGGTGCTGCGGCCTATGGAAACACCCGGGCCGTGGCGACCGGCCACCAGCGTAACTGCACGCGGCCGATGATGTAGCGTTTCGGCACCATGCCCCAGTGGCGGCTGTCCGAACTGTTGTTGCGATGGTCGCCCATGACGAAATAGTAGCCTTCGGGAATGACCTGCGGTCCCCAGTCGTCGCGGCTGCGGAAGTCGGCCGGCACGTAGTCGTCGTTGAGCGGGATGTCGTTCACGTAGACCCGCCCGTCGACGATGCGCACCGAATCGTGCTCTTCGGCGATGACCCGCTTGACGAACGACTTCGACGGGTCGAGCGGGTAGTAGAGCATCACGACGTCGTCGCGTCGGGGCTCGCCGATGCGATAGGCCAGCTTGTTGACGATCAGGCGATCCTGGTCTTCGAGCGTGGGCGCCATGCTTTGCCCCTCGACTCGCGCCACCTGAAACAGGAAGGTGACGATGAGAATGGCGTAGACCGCGGCCGAAAACAGCGTGCGGATCCAGGCGGCGATCTCGGCCTTGAGCTGCGCCCAACGCTGAGCCGACGTCGGCGCGCGGCGCTCGATCACGGCACGCCGTTCGGTGAACTCGCCGGTTGAGGTGGTGACCACTGCAAGAGGAAGCACTTCCGCCGTACGGCCGTCGACCTCGCCCATCAGCGCCGGCGCCTCTTCGAGTGCGATCACCTCAGGCACGAACGCGCCTGGCTCGCGGCCTAGAGCTTCAGGTAGTCGCGCAGCCGACGTGTCTGTGTCCGGCTGACCGGGATCTCCGTCGCCTTCTCGTCTTTCATCCGCAGAATGTAGTTCCGACTGAACCAAGGGACGATCTCCTTGATCTTGTTGATGTTCACAAGATGCGAGCGGTGGACACGCCAGAATACGTCAGGGTCGAGCCGCGCCTGCAGCTCATCGAGCGTGCGGTAGTTGGACGTGCCCGTGTGCTGACCGGCGACGACGGTAATGACCTCGTCGGCCAGCGAGGCAAAAACGATATCGTCGGATTGTACGAGGAGAAACCGTTCGCCGACCTTCATGGCCAGCTGGTCGCGGCGTCCCTGGCGTTCCGTCGCCATCTGCACCAGCTTCTCGATCTGATCGAGGCGCACGGCTGGCGAGGGCGTCGCGGCTCCTTCGGCGGCGGGAGCGCGGTCGGCTGCAATCCGCTTGCGCGCGCGCTGGATGGCCTGCTCCAGCCTGGCGGGGTCGACCGGCTTCAGCAGGTAGTCGATGGCATTCACTTCGAACGCCTGAATGGCATGCTGATCAAAGGCGGTCACGAAGATGATTTGGGGGCTGGGCACCGTGTCGACGAGGCGCCGCGCCACCTGGAAGCCAGTCAGTCCGGGCATCTGCACGTCGAGAAAGACCAGCTCTGGTGCCAGCTGGGCGATGGTTTCGAGCGCCTGCTGACCGTTGTCGGCCTCGCCAAGCACGTCGATGCCGCCGATCTGCTCCAGGAGATAGCCGAGTTCTTCTCGGGCCAGCTGCTCGTCGTCCACGAGCACGACCTTCAAGTCCAGCGTCACGCCGTCACCCGTTCGGGAATCGTGGTTTCTGGAATTTCAACCATGACCGACGTGCCCTGTCCCGGCGCGCTGCTCAGCTTGAGGCGGCACGAGGCGCCGTAAATGGTCTGCAGCCGTTCGTTGACGTTGCTGAGGCCGATGCCCCCACCGAGCGCCGATTCGAGCCGTTCCGGTGTCATGCCCAGCCCGTCGTCTCTCACTTCGATCACGGCGCGTCCGTGGCGCTTTTCAGCCCGGATCGTGATGCGCCCGCCGCCGACCTTGCGCGACAGCCCATGCTTGATCGAATTCTCGACGAGCGGCTGCAACAGCATGCTCGGCACAATCAAATCGAGCGTGTCCGGGCCGATC
This sequence comes from uncultured Acidobacteriota bacterium, assembly GCA_902826465.1. Taxonomy (GTDB): domain Bacteria; phylum Acidobacteriota; class Vicinamibacteria; order Vicinamibacterales; family CAVVIG01; genus CADEEX01. Next base: position 242 of record CADEEX010000534.1, on the reverse strand, counting down.
TGCTTGTCGACCTTCAGTTGGGGGCCGAAGCGTACCACCTCGATGTCGAGGTACTCGTCAATCGCGGACAGTTCCTCGCGCAGCGTCACGAACTGGTCGGTGGTGCGCATCAGGCGCCGGAGCAGCGCGGAGAGCTTGGTAATGAGCATCCGGGCCGTATCCGGCTTGGTGCGGATCAGTGACGAGATCGAGGCGAGCGTGTTGAACAGGAAATGCGGGTTGATCTGGTTGGCCAGCGCCTC
>CADEEX010000533.1 GCA_902826465.1 uncultured Acidobacteriota bacterium | reverse complement strand
GTCCAGCGTCCAGGGCGCGGTGCTCGACTTCGGCTGCGGGTCCGGCGTGATCGGTGCCACCATCAAGTCACAAAATCCTGGCTGCGAGGTGTCGCTCGTCGACTCCAACGCGTTTGCCCTGCTGGCCGCCGAGCGCACCTTCAGCGTGAACGGCCTTGCCGCGCACGCGATTCGCCCCGTGGACGGCATCGACGGCGTGGGCGACCAGACGTTCGACCTTATTGTCTCGAACCCGCCGTTTCACCAGGGCATTGGCACGGACTACGACGTGGTGGGCCGGTTCCTTCAGTCGTGCGAACAGAGGCTGAACAGCGGCGGCGTCGTGCTGATGGTGGCCAACCGCTTCCTTCCTTACGAGCGGATGATGCCGAAGGCGTTGCAGATGTCGAACGTGGCCGAGAACGCGAAGTACAAGGTGCTCAAGGGCAGGCTGGCCCCGGCGACTCGCCGAGCACGTCCTCGGGACTGACGGCACGATACTCACCAGGGGGCAGGTCTTCCGGCAGGACGAGGCGACCGAAGCTGACCCTGCAGAGAGCCAGGACGTGGCTGCCCAGTGCCGCGAAGATCCGCCTTACCTCGTGGTAGGCACCGCCCGTGATTGTGATGGAGGCGTACAGCGTTGCTTCGTCACGTCGCGCGAGGCTCGGGTGCGCGCTGCTGCGATCAATCTCACGCAGCTCCGTGATGTGGGGCTGGTGGCCATCGTCCAGCGTGAATCCGGGCGGCGGTGGCACGAAGGGCTGGGCGAGCGCCGCCTGGTAGGTGCGCGGCACCTTCCGCTTGGGATGGGTGAGGCGCTGCAGCAGCTGTCCGTCGGTGGTCCACAGCAAGAGGCCGCTGGTGTCGAGGTCGAGCCGACCGACAGGGCGCAGTTCATCCAGCAGGGGAGCTCCGCCCAGCAGATCGTAGGCGACAGCATGCTGCCGGTCCCCGAGCGCCGTGACGCATCCGAGCGGCTTATTCTGCAGCACGTGTGACGAGTCGTAGAGCACCACGTCCTGATCGCCGACGTGCACTGTCAGTGGAAGCGCTGCCGGTTCGATCCAGTCATCGAGGGCCTCGCCTGACGGGCTGCAGATGGCGCCGGACCTCAGCAGCCGTTTGACGTCGCCCCTGGAGTAGTGCGTGTTCCTGGCGATCAATTGATCGAGACGAGGCATGTGAGACCTTCGCAATATGACGGATAGCGCAGCGCCAACTCCAGCGCGCTGATAGCGCGGTCGTTGCGCACGCGCTTGCCGAGGCTGGCCGCCCCTTCAAACGACGGCGCTGCCACCCCGAGGTGTGCCGCCAGGAACGCGGCATACGCGCCGCGTGTCTGTGGCTGTCCGTCCGAGACGACGAATGTCCGATCGCTGAAGTGCCTGACGTTCGCGGCTGCCACCACGGCACGTGCTGCATCGTCGACATGTATGAGATTCAGGTAAGCGTGTTCGGAGCCGGCCAGCGGTTTGCCCGCGGTGATATCGGCCGCGTGTGGCACCCTCCCCGGTCCGTAGAGCCCGGCGAGTCGCAGCACAACGGCGTCGTTTCCGCGGGCGTGCGCGAAGAGGAGCCTTTCGGCTGCGAGACACGCGCGTCCCGCTTCCGAAGCCGGCTCGCACACCGACGTTTCATCAACCCACTCGCCGACATCTTGGCCGTAGACACCGGTCGAGCTCGTGTAGATCACGCGCACGGCTGGTCCGCGCAGGGCATCGAGCACCGCTCGAAATCCCGTGACGTGCACGTCGAACATCGTGGCGCCCGAACGACGGTCGCGCCCGACCGCAAACAGCACGGTGTCGACGACAGGCAGCACCTCAGGCACACCACCGGTCACATCCAGAATGACGGGCTGCAGCCCGGTTTCGGCCAGAGCCGCGGCATTACTTCCGCGTGTGGTGGCATACACGTCGTCGCCAGACTCGCGCCAGAGCTGCGCGACACGTCCGCCGAGATATCCGCTGCCAACGACCAGCCTCCGCATGCGTGCCATCCTCGTCTCTCGCTATGCGGCTTCTCCCGCCCGAGTCTCGCCGTGCGCTGATCGGGCCGGGGCGGGCTACGACGATGCTGGGATCCAAGACAAGCTGATTGAAACCTTGCCTGATTGGGCGTATCTTTACCATCACTTTACGCCTCTCCGCCGGTCAAGACATTTTCTGGGTTCCGTGATGGGGGACTGAGCCGATGAACGAAGACACCTCGGATAACGTCTCGCGGCGAAATTTCATCAAGGGCGTCATCGCGGCCGGTGCGGCGGTGTCTTCCGCCAATTATCTGTTCCGTACGAATGCGCTGGGCCAGACGGCCGGTGCGCCGGGCAGCGTCGAGCGTCTGGTGACGCTGACGGTGAACGGGCAGGAGCGGCGCGTCGACGTCATGAAGCAGGAGACGCTGGCGCAGACGCTGCGCTACAAGCTGGGACTGACCGGAACGAAGATCGGCTGCGACCGCGCAGAATGCGGCGCGTGCACGGTGCTCGTGGACGACGTGCCGCACTACTCGTGCTCGGTGCTCACGCACACGGTGCGTGGCAAACACATCGTGACGATTGAAGGGCTGGCGAGCGCCGACGGCACGCTGTCGCCGGTGCAACGGGGCGTCGTCGACGAACAGGGCTTCCAGTGCGCGTTCTGCATGCCCGGCTTCGTGATGGCGGCCACGGGGTACCTGAAGACGAATCCGAACCCGACGCGCGCCGAACTGGCGCATGGCGTGTCGGGGAATCTGTGCCGCTGCCAGGACTACGACAAGATTCTGACTGCCCTGATGAAGGGCGCTGAATACATGCGGGGCGCCTA